>JAFZIX010000078.1 GCA_017554135.1 Bacteroidales bacterium
CTTCGAGTTCCGTCTTGTAGGTCCAGCCGAGGGCGGTGGCTTTGGAGACGTCGAGGAGTTTGCTGGGGGTGCCGTTGGGGCGGGTGGTATCCCAGCGGATGGCGCCGGTGTAGCCGACCACACGAGCGACCAACTCGGTGAGTTCCTTGATAGTCAATTCTTTGCCAGTACCGGCATTCACGGTCTCGTTACCGGAGTAGTTGTTCATCAGGAAGACGCATAGGTTAGCGAGGTCATCGACATAAAGGAACTCGCGCAACGGGGAGCCGTCGCCCCAGCAGGTTACCTCGGGCAGACCGGCGACCTTCGCTTCGTGGAAGCGACGGATCAGGGCCGGGAGAACGTGACTGTGTTCCGGATGATAGTTGTCGTTGGGGCCGTACAGGTTCGTGGGCATCACGGAGATGTAATCCGTGCCGTACTGCCTGTTCAAAAACTCGCAGTACTTCAGGCCGGAAATCTTTGCCAAGGCATACGCCTCGTTGGTCTTCTCCAGGGCACCGGTCAGGAGGCAATCTTCCTTCATTGGCTGCGGAGCGAGCCGCGGATAAATGCAGGACGATCCAAGGAATTCGAGCTTCTTGCAGCCATTCTTCCAGGCAGCATGGATTACGTTCATTTCCAGGATCATATTGTCATACATGAAGTCCGCGAGAGCACTCTGGTTGGCTACGATGCCACCTACCTTGGCCGCAGCCAGAAACACGTATTCCGGCTTCTCAGCCTCGAAGAAGGCTTCCACATCGGCCTGACGGGTGAGATCCAGTTCCTTGTGCGTGCGAGTAATGATATTCGTATAACCCTGGCGCTTCAGTTCACGGACAATCGCGGAGCCCACCATTCCCCGGTGACCCGCCACATAAATCTTTGCGTTTAAATCCATCATAATGTTCCTCTCCTTCTGATATGCAGTTCAATGGCTCCCTCCGGGAAATGTGCCCGGTCGGAGCAGACGAGAGCAAGATACCCTCCCCCGCCAGCGCCAGGCATCTTCCACGCCAGGACACCGTCCATCGATCCGTATTTGTCGATATATTCATCCACTCCCGGCTGGATCATCGCCGGGAACATTGCCACCTGGGCCTCAAAGGAGGCCTTGTAGGCGGCAGCGAAACCGGACAGGTCTCGAGCAAGTATGGCGTGCCAGCACGCATCGGCGGCATTGGCCAAAGCCTCCACCTTGGGTTTCGTAATATCCTTTCCCTCAACCACCGAGCAGCCCGGGCGGCGCGGGAACATCGGAATCATGCACAGATGGTCTTCCAGCCAGCACAGAACCTCCTCGTCGTGGCAGGATTCAATCTTTTCCGGCCAGAAACGGTTGTTGTACCAGTGGCGCACCAGTCCGGGCATGCAGATTCCAATGGAATCCTGCGCACCGGAAATGATGCCGTCGGACCGCTCCGGGTCGTTCTCGAAACAGAAAACAAGTTTCGCCAGGGTCTCCGGGTCCATGTTCGGCAACTGGAAAGGCCAGATCTTCCGGATCATGTTCCGGGTCGATGTGGACAGTCCGCACCGCTCCCGCACCTCGAAAGTAGGTTCCAGGGAAATGGTCAAAGCCCACCCCGGTGCATAGCAGGACACATACGGCTGGTCAATCCAGGTTCCTGCCAAATCCAGCCGCGTAGGAATCTGGCAAGGAGTCAACTTCAGTTCAGTACTCGAACGGGCCTGCAGGCCCTCCTGCGGCGTCCGCTGCAGCACGACATACTCGATGCCCCGTTCCTTGCACAGCTGACGCTTCTCCTCGCTTCCACCATCCTCGTTCACCACGAAGATGTCCGGCTTGACATTATCCAGCGTCGGGACAAAGTCCATGATGCCGTCACCGGCATTGATGAAGGCATCCTTCACATACCGGATCGCCTTCACCATGAACAGCCGCTCGTCCTCGCTGTAAATCGTCTTATGGTGCTTGTAATGCAGGATCGTCTCGTCCGAGCCGATTCCCACATACAAGTCACCGAACTGCGCAGCCTGCCGGAAGAACTCCACATGCCCGCTGTGCAGCAAGTCGTAACAGCCAGATACGAAAACCTTCATACCCATTGTCTTACTTGACGATGCCCTTCTCCAGATACTCCGCAAGGTTCATCCGCACCTTCTCCGCAGCACCTTCGCTGGCAACCTTCGCCACGTCGTGATCGACCATCAATTTCACGAGCTGTTCGAAGGAGGTCTTCTGCGGATTCCAGCCGAGTTTGGCTCGCGCCTTGGTGGGGTCGCCCCAGAGATTCACGACATCGGTGGGACGATAGAAGTCGGGGCTCACCTCCACGAGGGTCTTTCCGACGAGTGATTCCGGTCCGGCGATGCAGATGCCCTTCTCATCGGCGCCCTCACCCCTGAACTCCAGTTCTATGCCCACGTGGTGGAAAGCTAGCTGGCAGAACTCACGCACACTGTGCTGGACACCCGTCGCGATGACAAAGTCCTCCGCTTTCTTCTGCTGGAGGATCAGCCACATGCACTCCACGTAATCCTTGGCATACCCCCAGTCGCGGAGGCTGGAAAGATTGCCGAGGAAAAGCTTTTCCTGTTTTCCCTGCGCAATGCGCGCGGCGGCAAGAGTGATCTTGCGCGTGACAAACGTCTCGCCCCGGCGCTCCGATTCGTGATTGAAAAGGATACCCGAGCAGCAGTACATTCCATACGCCTCACGATACTCCTTCACAATCCAAAAACCATACAACTTCGCAACGGCATAAGGGCTATAAGGATGGAACGGAGTATTCTCATTCTGAGGCACTTCCTCCACCTTACCATACAGTTCCGAAGTCGATGCCTGATAGATCCGGCAAGTCGCGGAAAGGCCGCATTGGCGCACGGCTTCCAGTACGCGGAGGACGCCGGTCGCATCGACATTGGCCGTATACTCCGGCGAGTCGAAGCTCACCTGCACATGGCTCTGTGCAGCCAGGTTATAAATCTCGTCCGGCCGGACCTTCGCAACCACCTGCACCAGGCTCATCGAGTCATTCATATCGGCATAATGCAGATGGAAATGCGGCCGTCCCTCCAGATGGGCGATGCGCTCGCGGAAATCCACCGAACTCCGGCGGA
>JAFZIX010000079.1 GCA_017554135.1 Bacteroidales bacterium
CAGGTTGAAATGGCCGACCAGGTGGCGGGCATCCGCGAACTCATGAAGAATCCCTGGGTGGATAAGGACCGCATCGGGGTGCACGGCTGGAGTTACGGTGGGTTCATGACCATCTCCCTCATGACCAACTATCCCGAGATCTTCAAGGTCGGAGTGGCCGGCGGCCCGGTGATAGACTGGAAATGGTATGAGGTGATGTACGGCGAGCGCTATATGGACACCCCCGAGACCAACCCCGAAGGCTTCGAGAAGACTTCTCTGATCAACAAGGCTGCGGATTTGAAGGGCAAGCTGCTGATCTGCCAGGGCGCGATAGACAATACCGTTGTGTGGGAGCATAGCCTCAGTTTCGTGCAGGCCTGCATAGAGCAGGGTGTGCAACTGGATTATTTCCCCTATCCCCGCTCCGAGCACAACGTGCGAGGTGTCTGGAGGATTCACCTGATGGACAAAGTTACAGACTATTTCGATTTATATCTATGAAAGAATACATCCAAGCCAACAAACAGCGTTTCTTCGACGAGCTGTTTTCAGTATTGAGGATTCCCTCCATCAGCGCCAAGGCGGCCAACAAGCCGGATATGCGTCACTGCGCGGAAAAACTGGCGGTGCTGCTGGTGGAAGCCGGGGCGGACGAGGCCCAGGTGCTCTCCACCGACGGCAATCCCGTGGTTTTCGGGAGCAAGATAATCGACCCCAAAGCCAAGACGGTGCTGGTTTACGGCCACTACGACGTGCAGCCCCCGGAGCCCCTGGAACTCTGGCGCACGGACCCCTTCGAGCCCGTTCTGGGGCCGGATCCTGCCACCGGAGCGGAAGCCATCTGGGGCCGCGGTGCCAACGACGACAAGGGGCAGTTATTCATGCACATCAAGGCATTCGAGTACCTGCTCGCCAGCGGCAAACTGAAGCATAACGTCAAGTTCCTTTTCGAGGGCGAGGAGGAGATAGGCTCTCCTTCGCTTCCTGCGTGGATGAAAGCCAACAAGGCCATGCTGAAGGCCGATATCTGCCTGGTATCAGACACCACCATGATATCCGAGAAGGTGCCTTCCATCAACTGCGGAATGCGCGGCTTGAGTTATCTGGAAGTCAAGGTCACCGGTCCCAACAAGGACCTGCATTCCGGGCATTACGGCGGCGCCGTGGCCAATCCCATCACCACCCTCTGCGAGATGATAGCCAGCCTGCACGATGCCGACGGCCGTGTGGCGGTGCCGGGCTTCTACGATAAGGTTGTGGAACTCTCCAAGGCCGACCGTGCCATGCTCGCACGGGCGCCCTTCGACATTAAGGAATACAAGGAGTTCCTGGACATTGCCGAGGTGAAGGGCGAGAAAGGCTACACCACCCTGGAGCGCACCGGCATCAGGCCATGCCTGGATGTCTGCGGCATCTGGGGCGGATACACCGGCGAGGGCGCCAAGACCGTGCTGCCTTCGGTGGCCCATGCCAAGATCTCCATGCGCCTCGTGCCCAACCAGCGTAGCGCGGAGATCACCAAACTCTTCGCAAAGCACTTCAAGAAGATTGCGCCCAAGTACGTCAAGGTGGAGGTCAAGGAGTGCGAAGGAGGCGACGGATTCCTGATTCCGATAAGTTCAGATGCCTACAAGGCCGCGTCCCGCGCAATGACGGAAGTCTACGGCATCGAGCCCGTTCCCGCCCGCGGAGGCGGCAGCATCGCAGTGCTGGCGGAGATGCAGAAGATTCTGGGGATAGACCCCCTCCTGATGGGCTTCGGCCTCGAGCGCGACACCATCCACTCCCCCAACGAAAGTTACCTCCTCAGCCAGTTCTTCGCCGGCATGGAATCCATCGCCAAGTTCTACGAGTACTATAAGTAGGTGGTTGTCATTCCGAGCGAAGCGAAGGAATCTCAAACACTTGCAGATTCAAGAAAAAGCATTCTCTTTGCAGTGGTCAATTAAGACGCGGTTTTTGAGGGCTGTTCATAGCGTGCAGAAGTCCCCGCCCCGGGAAGGCCCACTTAAAAAGTAAACTCATACCGTGCAAGACTGGGGCAAGATTAAAGGATGCTTTCGGGCATCCTTTTTTAATAGCTCATAATTGATTATCTTTATATGAATCCATTTTGCTATGACAGATATAGAACAGATTCTGGAAGAACTGCGCACTTATGTGTATTGTGAGGATGAGGGGTTAAGGGAGTATTTGAAGAAGATTATTTGTTAATAATTTGCAGATTTAAATAAAAGCAGTATATTTGCAATAGAAAGTTAAGCGATTCTACGGATTCGCTGCATACTGGGCTGATGAGTATCTCGTCAGCCTTCAGTTTTATATAACGTTCTTAATCCGGTACCATCAAAAATCTTTACAATTGATACCGGATAGCCATTTTGGATATAACCTATTATTGTTCGCAACATATAACCGTCAGTGAGGTCACACTGTCGTAGGATAATCCTGTCCGATTGCGCCAATCCTTTATGTAGCATATTACGGAAAGCATTTTTTGGCTGCTCGGAATTGAAAGACTCGTATTCTACGAAATCGCCATCTACAAGAAGGTCTGGACATTTGCGGTAATACTTGGTTCCAATCAACTCGCCAAAGACCTCTCGGTAAACTGGATCCTTATAGTGTACCGCATGGAGTACTTTTACTTCATGTCCACTCTCTGCCAGGCAATTTGCAATGGCAAGTATGTCGTTATAATCCGAACCTGTGGTCTCCAGACCAAGCATTAACCAAATCTTTCCTCCGCTCGGATATTGTTTGTACAGCACAAACAAATCACAAGATTCATCCATAATAATGCAGGATAATAACCGGGAACTCCTTCCCGATACTATAAACAATATGAATTTGAAGGGAGCCGCCTCCAGAACGGAGGACTTACCTTACTCCTGATTTCATTACCGGCCGATTCGACGACCTGAATCTACAAACTGCGCAAAGATAGAAAAACTATTCTAATCCCGACGGCCCCAAAGCCCTTGCATAATAAAATAAAGGTACTACCTTTGCAGTGTTGATTCCCGGTAGCCCCTGAAGCAATTCAAGCTATCGGGTTTAGTTTTTGGGGATTCTTATATACCAAAAAAAGAGAATTGTGAAGGGAGCCGCTTCTTAGAGCAAGAAGACTTACCACTCCTGGTTTCATTAACGGCCGATTCGACGACCGGGTTGCTAAGGACAAAGTTAATCAAAGAATCTGAACGAGGCAATATTCATTTGCAGTCTCGAGAAATAGCGCTACATTTGCAGTAAGATTCGTCGAACAGTATCACAGACCATAATGAAATTCATTGGCAACATTCTCTGGCTTATTCTTGGCGGGATTATCATCGCCTTGATTTACTATTTGGTGGGGCTGCTGATGTGCATCACCATCATAGGCATACCCTTCGGCGTGCAGCTGTTCAAACTGGGCACATATTCCCTCTGGCCCTTCGGCCACGAATTGGTGAACGGTCCCAACGAGCCCGGCTGCTTGTCAATTGTAATGAACCTGATCTGGGTCCTCTGCGGCTGGTGGGAAATTGCCACGCTGCACCTGGCATTCGGCCTCATATTCTGCATCACCATCGTCGGCATTCCC
>JAFZIX010000080.1 GCA_017554135.1 Bacteroidales bacterium
CTGCATGCGGTCGCCGTAGGCGGGGTCCCAGTCGCGCTGGAGGGCGGCGTCGCTGCGCAGGAGTTCCTCCAGGCGGTCTTTGGGCATAGCGGCATACCAGAGGCCGGCTTCGCGCAGGGTCTTCTGGCTGCCTGCCTGTTCGTAGAGATAGCATTTGTCGATATCTGCCGAGAAGTAGCAGAGGCCTTTGGCGCGGATGATATTCCTGGGCCAGCGGCGTGCCACCACATAGTCGAACTTGTTAAGGTCCAGGGCCGGACGCGCGCAATAAACGTATGTGCCGATATTGTACTCCTCCGCCTCGCCTTCGTCGTCGTGATGGTGATGGTGGTGATGCCCATGCTCATGCTCGTCATCGTCGTCGTCATCATCGTCATGGTGGCCCTCGACTTCAGCAATCCAGGCGGCGCTGGTGGCCACCTTTTCGAAATCGAAACTGCCGGTGCCGACCAGCCTGTCCAGATCCACATCGCCGTAATCGCACTCGATAATCTCGGCGCCGGGGTTCAGCGTCTTCACGATGGCGCGCACGCGGCCTAGTTCCTCCGGGCTGACCTCGGAGGCCTTGTTCAGCAGCACGATATTGCAGAACTCTATCTGCTCGATTACCAGCCGCTCCAGATCCTCGTCGTCCAGATCTTCCCGCTTGAGGGCATCCCCGCAGGCGAATTCATCCTTCATGCGCAGGGCGTCCACCACAGTCACTATGCAATCCAGGCGGGGCGTGATGCGCTGCCTGGGGCCTATCTGGGGGAAGGATGTGATGGTCTGGGCGATGGGACCGGGTTCGCAGATGCCGCTGGCTTCGATAACTATATAGTCGAACTTGTCGATGCGGCAGAGGTCCGCCAGCTGGCTGATCAGGTCCATCTTGAGGGTGCAGCAGATGCAGCCGTTCTGCAGGGCCACGAGGCTGTCGTCGCCGGCGCCCACTATGCCGCCTTTCTGTATCAGTTCGGCGTCGATGTTCACCTCGCCGAGGTCGTTCACTATGACGGCGAACTTGATGCCGCGCTTATTGCTGAGTATACGGTTCAGGAGGGTAGTTTTTCCACTGCCGAGGTATCCGGTGACCAAAAGCACCGGAACCTGCTTGTCTTCGTAGTTGATAGTCATTTTATTCTGCAAACGCGTATGAATAACCTTTAACTTTATTCCAGGCACCGCGGGTGAAGTCCGGCACTTCCACCGGAGCACCGCCGTGGGCGATGGAGATGGCGCCCAGTTCGCTCAGGCAGCACCATTCCGCAAGGTCGTAGACATCCATATCCAGCGGCAGACCGTTGGTGAGGCAGTAGACCAGACGGTAATCCATTACGAAATCCATCCCGCCGTGGCCGCCGACCTTCTTTGCGGTTTCTTCAAGCTCCTTAGTAAGGATGGGACTGCGGTACTTCTCCATCAGCGCGGCGCGCACCTCGTCGGTAACAGGCTTGTGGGAATTAAGGTTCTCCAGGTCCGGAGCGCCCTCCTGCCTGTCTGGCCTCAGGCTGAACTGCTCAACCGGATACTTGGCAGCATATCCTTCCGTGCCAACCACCTGATACATACGGTTGTAGGGGCGCGGGGTCATCACGTCGTGCTCGATCAGGATGCTGTTGCCGTTCTCAGTGGAAATCATAGTCATCGTAACATCTCCGTTCTGGAATTCCTCCGGATTGCGCCCGGCCTCCTTCCAGAGTCTCTTGCCGACAACCGAACGGGTTTCCATGGCGGAGAGGGTTTTCATGCGGTCTCCCCTGTGGATATTCATCACCTGGCAGACAGGGCCGAGGCCGTGGGTGGGGTAGATGTCCCCTTTGTGGCTGGCATTGAATTCAAGGCGCCAGTTCTGCCAGTACTCGTGCCAGAAGCCATCCAGGCAGTGATTATAGGATCCCTCGCAATGCACGACCTCCCCGAAGAGGCCCTGCTGGGCCATATTCAGGGTTGTAAGTTCGAAGAAATCGTAGACGCAGTTCTCCAGCATCATGCAGTGCAGGCGTTTGCTTTCCGCCATATTAATGAGATCCCAAATCTCCTTCATGGTGGTTGCCGCGGGCACCTCGATGGCCACGTTCTTGCCATGCTCCATGGCATACAGGGCCATGGGAGCATGATTCTTCCAGTCTGTGCAGATATATACCAGGTTGATATCATCCCGTTCGCAAAGGCCTTTCCAGGAATCTTCGGCGCCGGAATAACCTGCCGCGCGGGGCCTGCTGTAGCGCTCCAGCCTGGCCTGGGATTTCTCCACCCGGTCGGGCTCTATATCGGCGAGCGCCACGATCTTCACGTTTGGAAAATTGCTATATAGTTTCACTGCGTGGAATCCGCGCATGCCAAGCCCGATGAACCCCATGCGGATGGTATCCATCGGCGGCAGGCGCAGGCCTATCACATCCTCCTGCCCGGCGGGCCTTGCGGGCACTTTAGTGCGGATGACTTTGTTGCTGCTGCAGGCAGATAATGCGAGCAGCACGATGGCGATTGCCAGAATCCTTTTCATATGCTAGAGGGGCCTGTAGTTATATCCAAGTATCTCCATGGTTTTGAGGTGACGGGCGTTCATCTTCTGCTCCCAGCGGCCGTAGTGGCGGTTTTCGGGCAGACTCCACTGCACCTCGCTGAGGGCCTGGAGGCGGGGTATCAGCATGTAGAACAGTTCGGGATCGTTGTGCACCCACTCCGTCCACATGTTGGCCTGAACGCCAAGTATGTGCTTTTCGGCACCTGCCTGAATGCCGGCAAGGGGCTCATAGTCATAAAGGTTCTTGGCATCGTAGACCTTTTTCTTGGGATAGCCTGCGCCCATCGACATATCAAGTTCGGTTTCGCCCTGGCGATAGTCGAGGTAGCAGTAGGTAGTGGGGGACATAATCACGTCGAAGCCCATGGCAGAGGCCTTTTCTCCCCCCTTGGTGCCGCGCCAGCTCATAACCGTCGCACCTTCTCCAAGCTCGCCCTCGAGGATCTCGTCCCAGCCGATGATCTTGCGGCCCTTGGAAGCGAGGTAGTCCTGCACACGCTTGGTCACATAGTTCTGCAGTTTCTGACCGCGTGTGCCGCTCTCGCTATCCACGAGGCCCAGCTCATCCATCTTGGCCTGGCACACGGGGCATGCATCCCACGCCTTCTTGGGGCATTCATCGCCGCCGATGTGGATATACTCGCTCGGAAAGAGCTCGCAGATCTCGTCCAGCACGTTGAAGAGGAA
>JAFZIX010000081.1 GCA_017554135.1 Bacteroidales bacterium
CAGGATCGCAGTAAACCTGGATCTCGCGGGTGGGAGCGCCGTCGATGCTCACCGTGCCCACGCCCTTGATTCGGGCCAGCGGGGTGGCCACCTGCTCGTCCAGGATCTTGTCGAGGCCGGAAACGGACTCGGTGGCGGAGGCGGTCAGCATCATGATGGGCATGTCATCCGCACTGAACTTGAAGATTACAGGCGTAGTGGCCCCGTCCGGCAGCATGGAATTCACCATGTCCAGTTTGTCGCGGACGTTGTTGGTGGCTTCTTCGATGTCGGTGCCGTATTCGAATTCAAGGGTGAGGAGGCTGACGTTCTCCTTGCTCTGGGAACTGAGTTTCTTCAGGTCTTCGACGGAGTTCAGGGAGTTCTCCAGGATCTTGGTGAGGTTGGTCTCGATATCCTGGGCGTTCGCGCCCTGATAGGAACTCATCACCATTATGGTATTGGCGTCGAAGTCCGGGAAGAGAGCGATGCTGGTGTTGATCAGCGAATAGATGCCGAATATCACGAAGGCGACGAAGACCAGGGCCGTCGTCACCGGACTCTTGACTGCAGTTTTGATTACGCTCATAGCCTTATTCGATTACCTCAACCTGGGCGCCGTTACGCAGGGCGCTGCCGCCCTTCACTACCACAAGTTCGCCTTCCTGCAGGCCGGAAAGGATCTCGTACTGGCCATCGAAATGCCGGCCGAGGGAGACCTCCTTCTGCACGGCGATGCCATCCTCCACAACGAAGACGTTGCGCTGGCCGGAGCCCTGGAGGCGCACTACGGCGGCATCCGGAACCACTATGCTGCGGTTATGGCCGAAGGTGACACCCACCTTGGCATACATGCCCGGGCGGAGCACACGGTCGGTGTTGGGCACCTGCACCTCCACGTTCACGGTATGGGTCATGGGGTCGATGGTGGGATAGATGCGCTTGATGGTGCCGGCGAAGGTCTTGCCCGGGAGGGCATCCACCGTAAGGGTAACCTTGTCGCCTTTGCTGACTTTGGTATAATCGCCCTCGGAGATGCCCACGAGGATCTTGACCGGAGTGATCTGCTGCACGGTGAAGATGGGGCTCGCCATGGCGTACATGTCGCCGCGGTCGTAGTTGCGGGCAGTGACGACGCCGTTGATGGGCGAACGCAGGATGGTGTTCTCGAGCAGGTTGTCGTAGGTGCTCTTGCTCACCTTGTAGTTGAGTTCCTGGGCCTCGTAGTCGCTCTGGGCAAGGCCGCCCTGCTCGTAGAGTTGCTTCAGGCGGGCGAGTTCGGTCTCGGCGTTGGAGAGGCGGAGTTTGGCCTGGTCGAGCTGGACGCGGTCCATCTCCGCAAGTACCTGGCCTTTGCCGACGTAGTCCCCTACTTCGACGTTGATTTTCTGGATGCGGCTGCCGCTCTGGGGTGCGATGTTGTTGACCGCGAAGGCCTGCACGGTGGCGGAATAGACACCGTCCTGCCTGACATCCTGCCTGGCGGCAGGCTGCACCTTGACGGTCTGGGCCTTGGGCTGTGCACCCTGGGCTGTTGTGGCCTGGCTCTGGCCGTTCTTTTTCTGGGAGCAGCCGGCAATCGCGAGGGCTGCGAGGGAGATTATGATGAGCTTTTTCATTTTTCTATTGTGTAATCTGCGCCTATTGTGCTTTCGAGGGCGGCCTTGGCCACCAGGTAGTTGTAGATGGCCTGGCTGGCGGAGAGTTGCGCCTGGGTGAGGGCAAGTTGGGCGGCGTCGAGGTCTGTGAGGGTGCTGCGGCCGACTTCGTAGGATTTGGCGGCGATGTCGTAGGCCTTCTGGGCGGATTCAAGGGCGTCAAGGGCCGACTCGTGGCTCTTGACGGCCGTTTCCATCGTGCTCAGGCTCTGGCGTATGGATATCTGCAACTGACGTTCGGCGTTTTCTTTCTGGAGAGCGAGTTGCCGGGACTGCACCTGGGTCTGGCGCAGGTCGTTCAGGCGCTGCCCGCCGGAGAAGATGGGGATATTGAGGCTGAGGCCGACATAGGAATAAGGCGTCCACTTGTACTCCTCGAACTTGAAGTCGTTGGTCATGGCGTTCAAACTGTAGGAAAAGGCCAGCGACAGGGTGGGCAGATAGGCGTACTTCTGCATTTTCACCGTGTTCGCGAGCTGGTCGGCCTGGATTGCAAGCTGGCGCAGGGAACTGTTGCCTTCGATGCTGTAGTCCTGATTGAAGTTGGCGGCCTGCAGGTCGGCGGAGTAAACGAGGAGGGAATCCTTCACGTCGATTTCCGCATCCAGGTCTATACCCATCACGGCCTTGAGCTGCCAGAGCGAAAGGTAGATGGCGTTCTCGGCATTGAAGAGATTGGGCACCGCGTTGGCCACGGTGGTTTTTGCGCGGGCAAGGTCGAGTTCCGAAGCGCGGGATGCGTTATATTTCTTCTGGGTCAGGTCCAGATTCTGCACGGCGTTGTCGTAAACGCTCTTATATACCTGATGGGCCTCCTTGGCGAGGAGCACCCCGAAGTAGGACTGCTTCACCTGGTTCACCATCTCCAGACGGCTGGACCGGGCCTTTTCCACCGCCAGGTCGACTCCGCTGCCGGAGATTTCGAGGCTCTTCCAGAGTTGTGCGTTGATCAGGGGCATTGCGGCCGTGATGCCTGCGTTGTAGGTGTTCCAGCGGCCGACCTCGATTCCTCCGTCGGAAGAGGAGGTTTGAGTGGACGGATCGGGAGTATATTCGACGTAAGGCACTCCGGTGCCCTTGTAGAGCTGCTGGAGGTGATACATTATTGGATTCACGATGCCTGACATCATGTCGGACATGCCGCCGCCGCCTTCGTCGTCATCGTCATCTCCGCCGCCCATGTACATGATCTGCTTCTTTATGGTGCGCTGATATGATGCGGATGCGGATATCTGGGGGAAGAGAGCCGCGTAACTGCCCTTCTTTGCGAACTGCGCCTTTTCGACTTCCATCTCGGCGATTTTCACCGTAGGGCTCTCGGAAAGGGCTATGCGTATGGCCTCCTCGAGGGTGAGTGTTGCCGGGGCCTGTTCCTGGGCCTGGGGGGCGGTCTGGGGGGCCACAATCGCAGTTGCGTTTAACAACAATAAACTAAACATTATTATAAAAATTACGGCGCGAATTTATGCAAAATTCACGCCATATGCAAGAGGTGCGGGCTGGGCCGAGACACGGGCCGGGGCCTTCCTGGAACTTGGGCCGGGGCCTGCCTGGAGCTTGGGCCGCGACCTTCCCCAAAATAGCCCAAAATTGGGGAAGGTGCAATGGTTTTCCCCCGGACCTTCCCCAAAAAGAGCCGGAATTGGGGAAGGTACCAGGGTTTTGCTATGGACCTTCCCCGAAAATGGAGTAAAACGGGGAAGGTCGTAGGTAAAATATGGGGGTAAAATATCCGGGACCCATCGCAAACATAAAAAACCGTATATGTTTGCCGCAAATCTTTGGATTCCCGATTTTCTTCCTATACTATTGCAGGTATGAAATGGTATTTTAATACATCTAGTAAAGGATTGGAGAGTGACATCCTTTTCATATCCGAAAAAGAATTCATCGCCGGGATGAATCGCATAGCCGTCTGCTATCTTCTAAGCAAAAAAGATGGAGACGAAGTACTTGTTATCGCATTTTGCCTGATGGACAACCACTGGCACTTTATCCTTTACGGAAACGAGAATGCATGTTGGCGTTTCATTCGCAGATACAAAAAACTCACATCCATGTGGATTACGAAACATCGCAGCACCCCTCTCGTAGAAACTCCGGAGCTTGGCCTCTGGCCTATCCCTTCTGAAAAAATCGCAGACAAAATCGCGTACGTGCTCAGAAACCCGGTCGCCGCGGGAATGGGAATACAACCGGCCGCATACCGGTGGTCATCGGCATCGCTGATGTTTTCGCAGGCAAAGCCGGATATCTGGGGCAAGCGCAACACCGAAAACATCTCTATGAAAGGCAAAAGGAGGATAGGCTACACGCGCCAACAGATCCCGGATTCCTGGGTGGTGGGACCGGACTCCCTTATCTGGCCAGGGAATTACGTGAGCATAAGGATAGCAGAAAGATTTTATGGCACACTGGGGAAATTCATGTTTGCTCTTAATAACAGCAATGTGGATAAGGATGCTGAGATGGAAATGATGGACGGAGGTCCCTCCATCGCGGATGGGGAGATTAAGGCAAAGGCTCTTTCCCTGGCGCAGAATGATTACGGCAAGCGGAATATAAATGAATGCAGTTCCTTCGAGAGAGTGGCTATCGCCAAGACCCTGAAAAAGGAATATGGTTGCAATGCCAAACAGCTTGCCAGAGTCGTCCAGGTTAATTATAAAGAGCTGAAACTGGTCCTATAACCTTCCCCAAAAAGAGCCGAAATTGGGGAAGGTGCCAGGGTTTTGCTATGGACCTTCCCCGAAAATGGAGTAAAACGGGGAAGGTCGAATTAGGGAAGTGTAAGATAACTAAGAGATAGAATGAGCGGAGTTCAGCGCTGTGGGGCCGGAGGATTTGCGGGGCGGGGCCTGCGGAGGAACGGCTGCCGCCGGGATGCGTTTGCGGTAAGCGTAGATGAGTATGGCTATGCCGGCGAGCACGAACGGGATGCTGAGCCACTGCCCCATATCCAGGGCCATTTTGGTTTCGAATTCCACCTGCGGTTCCTTAATGAACTCGATTATGAAGCGCATGCCGAAGCAGCCCACAAGGAACGCCCCGAAGAAGAATCCGCGGTAAGTGCGGTCCAGTTTCTTCCAGTAGCGCCAGATCAGCCAGAGCCCCAGAATCAGGTAGGACCCGGCCTCATAGAGTTGTGTAGGATGCTTGGGTTCGACCTCCCCATTTCTTTCGAAAATGATACCCCAAGGAAGAGATGTTACATTTCCGTAAATCTCGGAATTGAAGAGATTGCCCAGGCGGATAAAGCAACCCGCGAACGCCACGGTGATGCAGAGGTGGTCCATAATCCACAGGAAATCAAAGCCGTTGGGCTTGCCGTATTTAGCCGAGAACCACCACATTCCGAGCAGCAAGGCTATGGCTCCGCCATGGCTGGCGAGGCCGCCTTTCCAAGGCATGAATATCTCCCAGAACCCGGCCCACGATGTGAAGTAGTAGTCCGGCTGATAGAAGATGCAGTGTCCGAGGCGCGCGCCCACGATGGTGGCTATCAAAAGCGTATAGAGCAGCGGATCGAGCAACTCCTCCTTTATCCCCTCCCGGCGGAAAAACCAGCGGAAGATATACCATCCCAGGATGAACCCGGAGATGAACAGCAGGCCGTACCAGCGCACCTGCACAGGCCCCAGGTGAAACATCACCGGATCCATGTTCCAATGAATTGCCAACGATACCATATATATATTATAAGACTAAACACATAATTCTCAAAGATACGCATTTTATTTTGGTTTCTACCAAAAATTGTTTACCTTTGCAGTCCTTTTGAGGGTTTAGCTCAGTTGGTTTAGAGCGCTTGCTTGACAGGCAAGAGGTCACTGGTTCAAATCCAGTAATCCTCACTCCAAAAGCGGCATCCAGTTCAGGATGCCGCTTTTTTTGAACATAGATTCCTTCGCTGCGCCCGGAATGACAGGCACCTGGCCTGAAAAACCGCATAGATATTGCTAATGTTAACGGTAACTGCGAATGCAGCATTTTCGGTAAGATAGAGTGCAGCGTTTTTCGTAACAGCGGTACATCATTTTCGGTAACAATGATGCAGCATTTTTCGTAACAACGCTACAACACTAGCAAAGGTAAGTATTTA
>JAFZIX010000082.1 GCA_017554135.1 Bacteroidales bacterium
CCCCGCGGGGAGTGGGAAGAGCCGGTGTGGGTGTACAAAGGCAGTGGCTTTATCGACCCCTGCCCCTTCTGGGATGAGGATGGGAAAGCCTACCTGAGCCACGCGCTTGCCGGTTCGCGTGCGGGGATGAAGAGCGTGATCTTTGTAGCGCCGATGTCCCCGGACGGCAGCAAACTGCTCGGTCCTTCGCGCATGGTGTTCGACGGGCACGAGACCCAGCCGACCATCGAGGGCACCAAGATGTACAAGCGCGGCGGAAAGTACTATATCTTTGCCCCCGCAGGTGGGGTGAAAACCGGCTGGCAGACGGTTCTGCGGGCGGATACCCCCTACGGTCCGTACGAAGACCGCATAGTGATGGCCTCCGGCGAAGGCACCATCAACGGCCCGCATCAGGGCGCGTGGGTAGATACCCCCCAGGGCTCGCACTGGTTCATCCACTTCCAGGATAAGGGCGCGTACGGGCGCATCGTCCATCTCCAGCCCCTGACTTGGCGTGAGGACGGGTGGCCTGTTATCGGGGAGGACCCGGACGGCGACGGTTGCGGAGTGCCGGTGGAGAGTTGGGAGGCCCCGTTGGGAGTGACGAATATCCCCTATAATGAATGGGACCATCAGCATAGCGGAGCCACTTATAAACCCTATGGCCTGGACCTCGAATGGCAGTATCCTTCTGTGCCCTCTCCTTACTGGCACAGCGCATTGCCTGAGGGAGGAGTAAGACTGTTCTCCGTGCAGAGGAAATTCTTCTACAAGAATCTCTGGGATTGCCATAACTTATTGACACAGAAGTTCCCCGATGAACGGTTCAAGGTGTTTGCCAGGCTTGTTTTCAAGCCCGGAAAAGGGTTGGGAGAAAATGCAGGATTCGTGGTGACGGGAACCGACTATGCCGGCTTTAAATTGACCGATGCCGGAGAGCATGCGCTGCTGCAATATGTGACTTGCAAGGGGGCTGACAAGGGCGCCGTGGAGGAGGCTGAAACCATTGCCGAGATTCCGTACGAGAATGGTGCCGCGACGGTGTGGGTGAGCCTGCAGGTTTATCCGCGCGTGGCCGAAAAACAAGTGGTGGCCCGCTTCAGTTACAGCCTGGACGGCGGAGATCTTATCAAGATGCCGAACGGCTTCGTCTGCGCCCCGGGCAAATTGATTGGTTCCAAGTTCGGTTTCTGGTGCAGCCGGACAGAGAAGAGCAACGACGGCGGATGCCTGGATGTGTGCGATTTCCGCGTGACTCATGAGTTCGGCGACCACAGGGAGTTCCAGTATGACGAGAGCAAAGTGCCTCAGTATGAACTGCCTGATGCGCTGACGCTGAAAAACGGCAAGGCCGTGAAGGATGTTAAGACCTGGGAGCGCAAGCGCCGTCCGGAACTGCTGAAGTTGTTCGCTGACGAAATGTTCGGCAACGCCCCCGTAGGCAGGCCCGCGGATCTGCACTTCAACTTGCTGGAAAGTGGCGAGGCCTTCGATGGTCTTGGCATCCGCAAGCAGGTTCGCGTCTGGTTCGATGCTGCTGAAACACAAGGGCTTACGCTTCTGCTTTATATTCCCAAAACGGCCACCCCCGTGCCTGTATTCCTCGGCGCCCATTTCGCTGATGATCTGACCAAAAAAGCCTACCGCTGGCCATTCGAATACGCCCTGCGACAGGGCTATGCCGTGGCGACATTCTGCTACAATGACGTGGATCCGGACTTCGACGACGGCTTCCGCAACGGAGTGATCGGATACTATGGCACAGACAAGCGCGATGGTGCCTCATGGGGCAACATCGCCGCCTGGGCCTGGGGCCTCTCCCGCGCACTGGACTATCTCGAGATAGACCCGAACGTTGACGCAGACAAGGTGGCTGTTCTGGGCCACTCGCGCCTGGGAAAGACTGCCCTCTGGGCTGGCGCTACCGATACTCGCTTCGCGCTGGTAATCTCCAACGCATCCGGCTGCGGCGGAGCAGCCCTCTCCCGCCGCCACTACGGTGAAACCATCCGCCGCATCTGCGCGCACTTCCCCTACTGGTGGTGCTCCAACCTCTATAAATACAGCGACAACGAGCAGAACCTGCCCTTCGACCAGCATGAACTCCTCGCGCTGATCGCGCCCCGTCCGCTCTATGTGGAAAGTTGCTCTGAAGACCTCTGGGCAGATCCTTACGGGGAGTACCTGAGCCTCGTGGAGGCATCCAAAGTATATGCGCTGTATGGCCTGGAAGGCTTCGAGTCCCGGGAGATGCCTGCGGTGGAGCAGCCGGAGGTGCATGGGCGTCTGGGCCACCACATCCACGCCGGCAAGCACGACATCACCCTCTACGACTGGCAGCAGTACATTGCTTTCGCAGACCGTTTTTTCAAATAGAATACTAATACTAAAGGCCGATGAAGACCTGTAAACTCCTGATAATCTGCGCCGTTGCCGCCCTGGCATCCGCCTGCTGCAACAGCGACCCCCTCTATAAAGACCTGCCTTTCCAGATGGAAAAGGTGCAGGCTCCGCGCATCCCTTCCCGCAGTGTCTGCCTGCTGGATTTCGGGGGCGTGCCGGACGGTGTAACGCTTAATACCCAGGCATTTGCGGATGCCATCGATGCGCTGGTGCAGAAGGGCGGCGGCGTGCTGGAAGTGCCTGCGGGCATCTGGCGCACCGGCCCCATCGGCCTGCAAAGCAAGATAGAACTGCGGGTCTGCAAGGATGCCATCATCGTGTTCGACCCCGACCAGGACCTCTATCCTATAATCGATACCAACTTCGAGGGGCTTGACGTGCGCAGGTGCCTCAGCCCCATCCACGCCGAGGGCGCACACGACATCGCCATTACCGGCGGCGGGGTAATCGACGGCAGCGGGGAGTATTGGCGTGAGGTCAAGCGCCGCAAGGTCTCGGACGACCAGTGGAAGGAGATCATCGCCCGCGGCGGCATAATTTCGGAGGATGGCAAGAACTGGTTCCCGGATGAGGGATATGCCAAAGCGCGTGCCACTGCCGGTTCGCTGAACTACCCGGATCCCTCGCTGGACGAGCAGGAAATCAAGACCTTCCTCCGTCCGGTGATGGTCTCGTTCCGCGAATGTGAACGGGTGTTGCTGCAAGACTGCACCTTCCAGAACAGTCCCTGCTGGAACCTCCATCCGCTCTGGTGCAAAGACGTGACTATCAAGGATATAACCGTGCGCAATCCGCACTACTCCGCGAACGGGGACGGCATCGATATCGATGCCTGCGAGGGGGTGGTTGTGACTGGTTCCTCCTTCGATGTGGGGGATGACGCCATCTGCATAAAGTCCGGCAAGGATGCCGACGGACGCCGCCACGCGCGCAAGTGCCGCAACCTGATTATCGACGACTGTACGGTCTATCACGGGCACGGAGGTTTCGTGGTCGGCAGCGAGATGTCCGGTGGCGTTGAGAACATCCGCGTGAGCAACTGCCGCTTCATCGGCACCGACGTTGGCCTGCGCTTCAAGAGCACCCGCGGCCGCGGCGGTCTGGTGAAAGATATTTGGTGCGACCATATCTATATGAAAGATATTGTCTCTTACGGGGTGATTTTCAACCTCTACTATGCCGGAGTGGCTGCCTCCGATATGAAGGAGGGCGCGGCTGAGCCCGCACTGCCGCCGGTGGACGAGACCACCCCGGAGATGCGCGACATCCATTTTTCTGATATTACTTGCGCCGGCGCCAAGCAGGCTATCTACATCAATGGCCTGCCGGAACTCCCTTTGCGCAATCTGACCTTTGCGAATTCTACCTTCACCGCCTCGAAACCGGCGGAGGTCCACTATGCAGAGGAAGTTACTTTCAATAATGTTTTGGTCAACGGCGTAGAATTATGAAGAGAATAACAATACTTGCAGCCATCTGGCTGATCTGCAGTTCGTTCACCATCCATCTGATGGGCGACAGCACCATGGCGGAGAAAAACCTGCAGAAGGCAGGCCCGGAAAGGGGCTGGGGGATGATGTTCCAGAATTTCCTGGACGAGGGAGCGACCGTGATTAATTATGCCCAGAACGGCCGAAGCACCAAAAGTTTCATCGATTTGGGCCTTTGGGACAAGGTGAAAGCCAACATCCAGCCCGGCGACTATGTCTTCATCCAGTTTGGCCACAATGATTCCAAGGCCGATGACCCTTCCCGCTATGCACCCGCTTTCGGGGCCTACCAGGACAACCTGCGGCTATTCGTGCGAACCGCAAAAGAAAAAGGCGCGAAACCCGTGCTGCTGACTCCGGTGGCCCGCCGCTGGTTCAAGGACGGCAAGCTCGACCGCGACTGCCATCACGATTATCCTGCGGCCATGAAGCAGGTGGCGGAAGAAGAGAACGTGCCCCTGCTGGACATGACCACCGCCACCCTCGACTGGCTGGAATCCCTTGGCGATGAGGCCTCGAAGCCCTACTTCATGATCAGCACCGGCAAGAACGACAACACCCACACCATCGCCTGCGGAGCGCGCAAGGTGACGGAACTCGTATGCGAGAAGATAAGGGCACAGCTTCCCGAGCTGGCGGAGCACTTAATCAGCTATGACATAGTGGTTTCGGCGGATGGCCACGGTGATTATATGAGCGTGCAGGAGGCCATCGATGCCTGCCCCGACTACTCCCACGAGCGCATCACCACCATACGCATACGTGCAGGGCTATACAAGGAGATGGTCACCATCCCCCACAACAAATTCCGCCTGCACATCAGCGGCGAGGGCGCGGACAAGACCATCATCACCTTCGACAAATACGCGAAGCAACTCTGGCCGAACGTGGGATTTCCCATGGGCACCTCCGGAAGCGCCAGCGTCTACATCCACTCCAGTTATGTGACGATGGAGGATCTGACGATAGAGAACAGCGCCGGCGAGGGTAAGGAGATAGCCCAGGCGGTGGCACTCTTCGCTGACGGGGATTTTCTCTTCTTCCACCGCTGCCGCCTCATCGGCAACCAGGATACCGTCTATACCTACGGCCGCTATGGCAAGGAGGGCGGAATCAAGCGCAACTACTTCCTGGACTGCTACATAGAGGGCACCACCGACTTCATCTTCGGCCCCAGCATCGCATACTTCGAAAACTGCACCATCCATAGCAAGAAGAACAGCTACGTGACTGCGGCCTCGACCATAAAAGACCAGAAGTACGGATACGTGTTCAAAAACTGCAAACTCACCGCCGCGCCAGGCATAGACAAGTGCTATCTGGGTAGGCCCTGGGGCGCATACGCCAAGACCGTCTTCATTAACTGCGAACTCGGAGAGCACATCGTAAAGGAAGGCTGGCACGATTGGGAAAAGCCCGGCAAGCCGGACACCAAGAAGAATTCCTACTACGCTGAATACCAGAACTTTGGCCCCGGTTCTGCCACCAAGAAGGAGCGCGTGAAATGGAGTTATCAACTCAGCGCCAGGCAGGCAGCGGACTACACTTTTGAAAAGGTAATGTACCAGTCCCAGGACGGAATCCGCTGGAATCCCTTCGATAACAAATAGTTTTTTGCTACCTTTGCCAAAGGCAAGTGAAAACGAAGGATACATATAGGGAGATGACAGACAGCGAACTCGTCGCTGCTGTCCGTAGCGGTAATACCCGTGCGTTCAACGCGGTATTCCTCCGCTGGTATCCGCAGGTGCAGAAATTCCTGCTGTCGCTGGTCAAGGAGGAAACTCTCGCTGAGGATCTGGCGCAATCCGTTTTCATGAAGGTCTGGCTGAACCGCGAACGTCTCGATCCCGGCAAATCCCTCAAGAACTACCTGCTGGTGCTCTCCCGGAACAGTGCGTTGGATGTCTTCAAGTCCAAGCGCAATCTGGTGATGGAGGATCTGGCCACTCCGCCCGAGAAGCCATCATCCGACCGCACAGACCAGATGGTGGAATTCGCGGAGGCCCGGTCCAGAATCATGCATGCGGTGGAGCAGATGCCCGCCCAGCGTCGGACGGTTTTCGTGATGAGCCGTTTCCAGCACCTTTCCAGCGAGGAAATCGCGGAAATCCTCGGACTGAGCGTCCGTACGGTGGAAAAACATCTCCAACTCGCCCTCAACAATCTGCGAAATTTTCTGAGTTAGCATTACGCATGAGAGGCTGTTCATTCGTTCTTTATGTGAAACCACTAAGTTCGTATGAACATAACACGCAATATTCTTCAAGCCTATCTGGAGGGGACCCTCTCCAAAGATGAGACCTTAGAGGTCCAACTTTTCCTGGCTGAACACATGGATGACCCGATGGTTCGGGATGTTCTGGACGAGCAGTTCGAGAGTGGACGGTCGGATGCGGATTCTTCCGCGGTTCGTGCTTTGGTATCGGTGAGGAAACGCCTTGGAATGGGTGAATCCCGCCGTCCCGTCCTCTGGCTCGCGGCTGCCGCCGTGGCACTGCTCCTGGCCATCCCCGCATCGCTCAAAATCGGTTACAATCTCCACAAGGACCCTGCGCCCGTCGCCTGGAACGAGGTGACGGTGCCTATCTCCAGCACTCGGGAAGTGCAACTTCCGGACGGCACCCATCTGGTGCTGAACGCCGGCTCGCGCGTGACCTGGCCTGAGTCGTTTGCAGGCAGCCAGCGCGAGATTTTCCTCGACGGGGAAGTGGTGGCGTCCGTTGCCAAGGACCCCGAGCATCCATTCATCATCCACTCCGGCGAGGCGGATATCTGCGTGCACGGAACTACCTTCGACTTGAAGTCCTACCGCGATGCCACGATGCTGGAGGTGGTGCTGATGGAAGGATCCGTCAGCCTCATCCTGCCTGCGGAAGAAGGACGTCGCGAGGTCCGGCTTGTGCCCGGAGACATTGCCCAGTTCGACCGTTTTACCGGTGCCGTTTCCCTCGGCAAGGTTTCTCCCGACGGATTCAAAACCTTCAACGACAACCGCTCTTTCAGTTTCATCAATATCCCGCTTACGGATATCGCCGCTGATCTGGAGCGCTCTTTCGGCACTCCCATTGTCGTTGCTGACTCCAAAGTGGCATCCCAGCGCTTCCTGGCCTTCTTCACTAACGGGGAGGATCTGGACGAGATACTGAAACTGCTTTCCCGGAACGGAAACCTCAGGGTCGTCCGCTCCGATGGAACAGTGTATTTATACGGAAAGAAATAACATACAACTATAATTATTAACCTTTATTAACCTCAACAATGAGTCAATCAAGCCACCTGCGCATACTTCGCGCGACGCTGGTGTTGCTCGCACTCCTGGCTCCGATGTTTCTCGGCGCCCAGAATGTGACCCTGGATGTGCGGAACGTTTCCGTACAGGAAGCGGTTACGCTTCTCCAGAGTCAGGGCAACTACACCATCGTGATCAATGCGGATGACGTAGATCTACAGAAACGGATATCCGTTTCGGCAAAAGATGCTCCGCTCTCCGAGGTTCTGTCCCAGATATTTGTCGGGCAGAATCTTGACTTTGCCGTTACGGGCAACACCGTGTCCGTGACCAGATCCAAGCCGGCCTCTCAGGTTGCGGCTGCCAAGACCGCCTTCAGGGGCGTGGTAGTCGACCGTTACGGAGAAGCCCTCATCGGTGCTTCCGTAGTCGACAGGAAATCGGGCAGATATGCCCTGACCGGCAATGACGGCGAATTCGCCATCGATAAACTCAACTTCCCTGTAGTCCTGACGGTTTCCTATCTGGGATTCGACGATCAGGACTTCGAAGTTACCGGCCGTGAGAGCCAGCCCTTCACTTTTGTAATGACCACGGAGAACAATGTTCTCGACGAACTTGTGGTCGTCGGTTACGGTACCCAGAAGCGTGTCAACCTGACCGGCGCCGTTTCGGTTATCGACGGCAAGGAACTTAACTTCCGCCCCGTCACCAACACCGCAATGGCAATCCAGGGTGCTGATCCTTCGCTGGTTATCACCACTTCCAGCGGTTCCATCGACGGCACCAACTACAGCATCAATGTCCGCGGCAAACTCTCCCTGAACAGCGGTTCCCCGCTCATCCTTGTGGATGGAATCGAGAGTTCGCTCACCCAGGTCAACCCCAACGACATCGAGAGCATCTCCGTTCTGAAGGATGCCTCCGCCTGCGCCATCTACGGTGCAAAGGCATCCGCCGGTGTGGTCCTGATCACCACCAAGAGCGGCAGCGTCGGCGATGCAAAGATCACCTACAACGGCCGTTTCAGCATCTCCTCCAATACCACCTCGACGGACTTCATGACCTGCGGCTACGATTATGTGACCCTTACCACCGATTTCTATAAGACCTACAAAGGATACGGTGCCTGGACCTATTCCGAAGAGCAGATGCAGATGCTCTACGACCGCCGCAACGACGTGACAGAGAACCCTATGCGTCCCTGGGTTATTCCGGACGAGACAGGAACCTACTCCTATGTATATCTCGGCAACTTCGACTGGTACGGTTTCGTATTCAACCGCACCCGCCCCGAAACCGAGCATAATATCACAGTCCGTGGCGGCACCGACAAGGCCCGCTACTATGCATCCGCCCGTTACCTCTATCGCGAGGGTCTTTTTGCGGGGGAGGCTCAGGATGTATACGACAGTTTCTCGCTGCGCGCAAAGATGGATGCCAACATCACTCCCTGGCTTAATTACTCCACCAATGTCAGCCTGGAACGCACCGGCTACAACTGGGGAGGTTTCTGGGAGATGGACGGCTCCACCGGCTACGTCAGCCAGGGTATTCTCTGGAATGTAACCCAGAACGTGGGTCCCAACATCGTTCCTTTCAATCCGGACGGCACTATCAACATGTATCCCGGATTTATGGCGGATGCTACTTCTCCGCTGATGTCCGGACGTGCCGGCGCCTTCCTGGACGGCCGCAACAGGAACTCCAACATCAATAATTACTGGACCTGGACAAACCGCTTCACTGCGCATATCGTCAAGGGCCTGGACTTCATCACCGACTATACATATCGCCGCAGGGACCGCAGGGCCAACTTCCGCAGCCTTCCTACCGCGAATGCCTACGACAACATCAACAAGCGTCTGTATGTCGGCAACGGCCTGACCGGCGGCTTGTTCACCAACGGTTCGGTCTACGACTTCACCAGGGAGTACCGCTATTTCCAGGATGGTACCGTGATGAACGCATACTTCTCTTATAATGATACTTTCGGAGACCATCACGTGGCGGCCACCCTCGGCGGCAACTACGACAACTACTACGGCTCCAGCGTCACCATACAGCAGAAGGGCTCGCTCAGCGACGTGCTTTCCTATATCAATATGGCAAACGGTGAAATCGAGAAGGCTTCCCAGTCCAACTCATCCTATCGCACGCTCGGCTTCTTCGGCCGTGTGAACTACGACTGGAAGGGCCGCTACCTCCTGGAGGTCAGCGCCCGTTACGACGGAACTTCCCGCTTCCCTAAGGGCCACCGCTGGGGCTTCTTCCCTTCCGCTTCCGCGGGATGGCGCCTGAGCGAGGAACCGTTCTGGGCCCCGGTCAAGCCTTATGTCAGCAATGCCAAGGTACGCGTCAGTTATGGTACCCTCGGCAACCAGCAGGTGGATAACTACTACTACTGGGAGGAACTGAAGACCGGTCTGCTCAGCGGCTACACCTTCGATGGTCTAAACAATGCAGGATATGCCTATGTGGATGCTCCGGTGTCCAGCAGCCTGACCTGGGAGACGGTCATCTCGAAGAACCTCGGTATCGACCTCGGCTTCCTCAGGGACCGCCTCACGGTGAACGCAGACTTCTTCATCCGCGACACCAAGAACATGCTCACTGCAGGTATGACCCTTCCCTCCGTTTATGGCGAGGCGGCTCCTAAGGAAAATGCCGCCGACCTCAGGACCAGCGGTTATGAACTGGCAGTCAGCTGGAAAGACCACAAGACCGTGTGGGGCAAGCCCATGTACTACGGTGTCACCGCTACCCTCGGCGACTTTGTGACAGTCATAACCCGCTTCGACAACGAAAAGAAGATTCTCAGCGACAACTATGTCGGCAAGCGCCTGGGAGATATCTGGGGCTACCGCACGGACGGTGTCTTCGCTACTGATGAGGATGCTGCCGCTTACGAGCAGAATATCGATTCGTTCTCCACGGTCAACAAGGGCATCAAGGGCCAGGTCGCTCCCTGGAACCACCTGATGTCCGGTGATGTTGTCTACAGGGACCTTAACGGCGACGGCAAGATCAATACTGGTGACAACACTCTCGACAATCCTGGAGACCGCGAAGTGATCGGTAATTCCCGTCCCCGCTACAACTATGCTTTGAAGGGAGATTTCAGCTGGTTCGGTTTCGACCTCAGCGTATTCCTGCAGGGCGTAGGCAAACTGGACTGGATGCCTAATTACAACTGCATTTATTTCTGGGGTCCTTACTCCTATCACCGTCCCACCTTCGTTCCCACTGATTTCCGGGAGAAGTGCTGGTCGGCCGAACCTGGAGCGGACAACAGCAATATAGTCTACCCCCGCCAGCGCGGACGTATTATTACATCCGGTTATGTCGTCACCTCCGACTTCTATCTGCAGAGCGCAGCCTATCTGCGTCTGAAGAACCTGACGTTGGGATATACCCTTCCTCTCAAGACCAAGGTCATTGAGAAGGCGCGCATCTACTTCTCGGGCGAGAACCTCTGCTATTTCTCTCCGATGAAGAAGGCTACCAAATACATCGATCCGGAAGTTGCCACCACCTCCATCAGCGAGGACTGCACCTATCCGTATTCCAAGACTTTCTCTCTCGGTATTGACGTAACATTCTGATGCTTATGAAAAAGATTATCATACCGTTTGTCCTCCTGGCCGCCGCAATGGCGTTTTCCTCTTGCGAGGACTTTCTGACAAAGTCGCCCGAGACCAGCCTTTCGCCGGATACTTATTTCTCTTCCGAGCGCGAACTTGACCTTTGGGCCAATAAATTCTATAATGATATTCTTCCGGATCCCGGGGACCTTGCAGAACTCAATGCAGACGACAATGGCTCGTCTTCATCGCTGAATGTCGTGCAGAAGGGAACCCGGACTCCTTCCTCAAAATCCTGGAGCGCGGACACATGGAAACCGCTCAGGAATATCAACTACATGCTGGAGAACAACAAGTGCGCAGATGCGACGGTAAAGGCCCGTTACGACGGAGTCTGCTACTTCTTCCGCGCCTGGTTCTACTACGAGAAAGTCCGCCAGTACGGTGACGTTCCGTGGTACGACCATGTGATCGGATCCGGCGACATCCAGGACTTGAACAAACCTCGCGATTCCCGCGGCTATGTGATGCTCAAGGTCATACAGGATCTGGACAAGGCTGCCGAACTTCTCCCGGCACGCTGGCCTTCCGATGCAGTTTACCACGTATCGAGGGATGCGGCTCTTGCGCTTAAATCCCGCGTGGCCCTGTTCGAGGGAACCTTCCGCAAATACCACGCAGGCACTGCCTTCGTCCCCGTTGATGCGGAGACCGTGGACGGAGTCGCGATCTCTTCCGACTACTTCCTCCGCCAGGCTGCGGATGCCGCCGGCCGTCTCGTGGGCACGCGCAAACTCTACAAGGCCAACACTCTCAAGCTGGCTGATGCCGCCACGGATGCATGCTACAGGGAATACTTCATCCTTGAGGATGCCGAGACGGATGAAACCATCTTCGCCCGCCGCTACAATGTGGATCTGAAGGTGCGCCACGGAGTGCAGTTCGATTACAAGAACCAGCACCGCAGCGCCAGCATCCGTCAGGTGAACCATTATCTCCAGGCCGACGGAACGCCTATCCAGACGCGTGCCGGCTGGGAGACGCTCAGCTACTACGACGTGTTCCAGAACCGTGATCCGCGTCTCGCCCAGACTATCCAGGGCCCCGGTTATGTGATGGCTGACGTGGACGAGACCACCAAACTCCACAAGCCTGAGCAACTCTCCTGGGAGCGTACTTTCAACGGATTCCGCATCATCAAGTACATCTCCGACACAGGCCATGAGGGAGCATCTACCTCCACTACCGACTTCCCGCTTATTCGCTATCCGGAAGTTCTGCTGAACTATGCGGAGGCCAAGGCGGAACTCGGCGAACTGACTGCGGGAGACCTCGCCGGCACCATCAATGTCATCCGTGCCCGCGTCGGCATGCCGGGACTCATGGATGTCCCTGCAACGGCGGATGCCCTGATGGAAAGTTACTATCCTCATGCCAAGGGTGCACAGAAGGCTGCTATCCTGGAGGTGCGCCGCGAGCGTGCCGTGGAACTCTTCTGCGAAGGCTTCCGCCAGTGGGATATGCTCCGCTGGGGAGAAGGCGCCCTGCTTACTCCCAAGGCAACGGGCGGATTCAAGGGTATCTACATTGCCGCAGACCAGGTGGGTGTCGACATCGACCTGGATCAGGACGGTAAGGCGGATCTCTACCTCTACACCGGCACCAAAGGCACTACCAAGGCTCCTTCCACCAACCAGATCCAACTTGGCGGCGGTTTCACCCTCAGCGAGGGTACCCATGGCAACCTGACCTACTGGGCAGCGGAAGATTATGTTTGGAACGAAGGCCGCGACTATCTCTGGCCCATTCCTGCGGATCAGCGCACTCTTACCGAGTATGCCCTGACGCAGAATCCGGGCTGGGATGACGGACTGAGCCAATAATAAATATGAAGATTAAGAAAAGCATGATATTCTCTACCATCCTGGCGCTGTTCCTCTGCGCCTGCGGTGAGAAGCCTGTGGACGACGGTGGAAACGGGATACCACTTACAGTGTCTCCCAATTCCGCCGAAGCCCTGGCGCTTGGAGAGCAGAAAACATTCTCGGTCACATCCTCGACCGACTGGCTGGCCCGCAGTTCCGCAAACTGGCTGAAAATCGTTACGGCCAGCGGTAAGGGAGGCCTGACGGCATCCCAGTTGGTCGTCACCGTCGAGGAGAACAAGACCACGTCGGAGCGCACAGGCGTGCTGACGGTGTCGAACCTTGGGAAGGAGAGCGTGGATGTTGAGGTGAAGCAGGCTGCCGGAGGATCCGGTGGCGGAGGCCCGCGTGGCATATCCACCGCGGAAGACCTTCTCGGCTTTGCCAAGGCTGCCAACGGGCAGGGATCCATCACTCCGTACCTGGTCGACGGAGTAGTAAAAATACTCAACGACATCGACTGCTCCTCCATCAAGGAGTGGATTCCTGCCGGGACGGAGGCAACGCCCCTCACCTACAATATAGATGGTAACAACAAGACCCTGAAGAATGTCAACTGGACCGTGGATGTGACGAAACATACCCACGTCGGTCTGATAGGCTATGCCCGCGGAATCACCATCTCCAAGCTCACTTTCGGCAACGGAGGAGACCAGGTGACTTTCAGCGGCAATAGCAGCGGCAAGGTCCGCGCCGGAGGCATAATCGGCTACGGAGTGGGAGTCACTCTCAACAAAGTGACGAACAATGCCAACCTGACTGTCAGCGGAACCAGCGCTACGGGCAACAACCTCATTATAGGCGGCCTCGCCGGCTATATGGATACCAATTCCAAAGTCGGAGGAGAATCCAATGGCTGCACCAACAAGGGCGACGTGACCACTTCGGTCGTGGCCCAGGCAGGCGGCCTGGTGGGCTACAATTCGGGCGTAATCCAGAGTTGCACCCACTATGGCACGGTCACGGCCAAGAAAGACGCCAGTTACGGCCCGGGATGGCTCTGCTCCTACAACAAGACCAAGGCCAACGTCACTTCCAATACCGGAAACGGATATGTGGGAAGCGCCCCGGACGCCATCAAGAATGCCATGATGAACGCTGAAAGCGCCTATGACATCGAGAACAACAGCGTGGACATGACCAAGGACGGCTATTATGACTGGGAGGAGGTGGAGACCAGGCAGCTGCACAGCGGCGCCACCTATCATCACTACTCCTGCACGAACGTGCCGCGAGAAATCCGTGTCCTGGAAATCGACCTGAATGATCCCGGTATCGAGATCACTTCCGCTTTCGCCGGAGACATGGTCCCCAATCCCAACGGGAACGGCAATTCCAACAATGGCAAGAACAAGCGGGAACTGCTGTCCGAGATGTGCGTTCGCAAGCGTGCCGAGGGTCAGAAGATCCTCGCCGGCACCAACTGCTGCTATTTCGATTCTAACGACGGTTTCTCCCGTGGTTTCCACGTGGAGGAAGGCCGTCCGGTATTCATCAACAATCCCGATGTGGTCAATGCCCTGGGTAATCACAAGTGGGGCTTCACCGTGTTCGAAGACAGGACGGCCTCCTGCGGCATCAAGAAGTTCACGGGCAAGTTCAAGGCAGGCGGAAAGGAATTCAATTATTATTGCATAAACGACACCCTGCTCCGTCACACCTCGGCGAAGTATCAGGCAAACCTTTACACCTCCCACTATGTGCGCACGCCATATCCGGCCTATCCCAACATCATCAACGATCTGGCTCCCGATGCTCTGTATGTGGTATGCGAATACACATCCGGCGTCATGCTGGTCAACAAGGGCTACGCTGCCGCCAGGGTGGTGGAAATCAAGGATGGACGCAGCACTCCTCTGGGAACCAGGCCTTACATCACCGCCAAGAACCGGGTGGTCATCGCCCTCTCCGGGGATATGGCATCCAGCATCATGGCCTTCCTCAAAGTGGGGGATACGGTGGAGTTCAGATGCGATATTTCTATCGACGGAGACGCCACCAAGCCCATCCTCACTCAGGATTCATCCATGTATCAGTTGATGGCGGACGGGCAGGATGCATCCAATACGCCCGGCTCCAACGCAAGCCTTTATACCGCCTACGACCCCAAGACATGGCCGGTCGTGAGTGCAGATCGCAAGAAGGTCTGGATAGTTGAGGTGGACGGTCGCCAGATCTCCCCGACCTGGTACTCCCTTGGCGTCAGGGGATACGAGATGTATCGTATCTCCAAGAAACTCGGCGGTGCATGGCTTACCGTCCTGGACGGTGGCGGTTCCTCTGCCATGTGGGTCTGGAACCAGTCTGCCGGCAGCGGCAGTATAGTCAACAGGCCTTGTGATTCCAAGGGAGAACGCAGTTGCATGACTTATTTACTCGTAAGAGAGAAACAATAACCAATAATACCATTATGAAAGTATTCAAATGTCTTTTGACCGTGCTCCTCGGAGCGGTAATGGTGATTTCCTGTGAGAAAAAGCAACAGGAAAAGAAAGTATACACCATTACGGTCGATCGCGAGTCCATAAAAGATGTGGCCGCGAACAACCCCGGTGTGGAAGCCTTGGTGATTACCACCGATGCACCGTACTGGGTCCTTACCGCACCCGAATGGGTCACGCCCGACACCAAGCAGGGCGTGGGTGGTGGCAAGAGCACCATCGTTTCTCTGACTATCGCCTCCAACTACAAGAATGAGGCAACCGAGACCTTCGCCCGCAGCGGAGAGATCAAGATTTCCGGAGGCAACACTTCGGTCACCGTTCCCATCAATCAGTTGGGTCATCAGGCCGTTATCGATCCAAACGCCAGCATCGGCGGTATTCCGGACCTCGCGGAGTTCCTCGATTTCGTGGCCTGCGTCAATAACGGTGAGGCCCCTATCCGCTGGATGAATTCCAAGATGGAGGTGGAACTCAAGACCGATATCGACCTTGCCAGCGTCACCGAATGGACGCCGATAGGCAATGCCGTCACAACTAACGGCAACTATGTCGCGGGCGTGAAGGCCGAAAACGGCAATGCCTTCACCGGTGTATTCAACGGTGGCGGACATACCATCAAGAACTTCAAGGCCACTGCGACTATCGATGATCAGGGGACCTGGGGCTTGTTCGGCTTTATCGACCACGCCACCATCAAGGACCTGAATGTCGAGGCTGATGTCACCCTATCAGCAACCGGCACTGCAGATGCCGGCGTTGTTGTGGGTACTGCGGCATTCTCTACTATCGAGAACGTGAAGGTCAGCGGAAAACTCACCTCTACCGGTTCTACCGTAGGCAAGAGGTTTGCCATGGGCGGTATCGCAGGATTCATCTTCTGTGAGTTCAACGCAGCCGAAGGCACCGCCTACGAGACCTTCGTCAAGGATTGCGAAGTCAATCTGGAGGTCAATATCGATGGCGGAGCCAACCTGGGCAACGGCGCCGGCGGTGTGATGTACGGCGGTATCGTGGGCTTTGCAACCAAAGCCGATGAGGATACCCAGGGCCGCAACCACATCCAGAATTGCGTCAACAACGGCTCCATGACGGTCAAGATCGGCCGCTGCAGCGGTATTGTTCCTACCTGCAACCGTGCTACTTATATTGAGAGTTGTATCAACAACGCCTCTCAGGTCAATACCATCGAGAACGGTCGTGTCGGCCAGATTTGCTGCAACCTCAGCAAATATTCCGCCGTCATCGATTGCATCAACAACGGAGATCTCACCACTACCGATACCCAGACTACTACCGCCGGTCTCGTAGCCCTTATCGGAGACGACACCGCATTCCTTACGGGTGGCGAGAAACCCTGCAACACTGCAACCATTATCGGTGGCAACACTTCATACCTCGGACTCATCGCCGCTAATATCAGCAAGTGCGACCATATCAGCGATGTTCTGGTGAGCGGCAAACTCGGTGCTTACAAAGCCGACGGCAACCACGAGATGTATGCGGTAAGCAACTCCAATATTATGGATTTCATCGGTACAATCAATGCCAACTACAAGGACAAGGTTACTAACATCACCTATGTTAAACTGAATCCGGATGATCCCGAGCCTGAGACTCCTTCTACAGGTGGTGGAATCACTGACCTGGATCCCGTCAACGACACATGGAACTAAAAATGGCAGATATTATGAAAAAGTATATGATTTTCGCTGCCATTGCGGCAGCAGTTCTTGCCGCTGGCTGTGCTAAGGAGTCCCTGATCGAACCCGGACAGGGAACCGTGCTTAAAGCATCTCTCTCTTCCCTCACCAAGACCGCCATCGACGGTGTGAAGGTGACCTGGACCGAAGGCGATGCTATCAACGTTAACGGAGCCAATTCCTACGCTATCAAGGAAGCGGCCGCCACGGCTACATTCGAATTCAAAACCGCTCTGACCGCGCCCTACAAGGCCGTTTATCCGACCTCTATCTATAAGGATGCTTCGACTGTTACTCTCCCGGCCAACCTGGATGTTGCTACAGTTTTCACTCCTCTCGCAGGTTATCTTGAGAGCGGGGACGCAATCTCCTTCAAGGTCCTGACCGCTTTCCTCAAGTTCTCCCTCACCGGTGAAACCACGACTACCGTCAAGGATATTACTCTGAAGGGACTCGGCGGAGAGCAACTCAGCGGTGATTTCGCAATCGACTTCACCACTCTCGCCCTCACAGGTTCTTCTGCCGCCGATGCCGACAAGGTGGTCAAGATCAACGTCAATCAGGCGCTTTCTGCCACGCCGCTGGTGGTTTATATCCCCATTCCGGCTGGCGAGTATACTTCCGGCTATCAGGTCGATATCCTTGATTCCGAGGGCGGCCTGATGCGCAAGGCAGTTACTGCCCGCACCGTAAAGGCGGGAGAGCTGCGCGACATGGGCGCTCTCGCATTCGAGGTCAACGTGACCGAGGCTCCTAACATCGGAGGTATTCCCGATGCCAAGGAGTTCAAGGATTTCGCAGCCGCAGTCAATGAAGGCCGTTCCTTCAGCCGCTGGATCAACGAAAGCACCGGAGCAGTTGAACTGCAGGCGGATATCGACCTCGAAGGTGCGGAGTGGACTCCTGTCGGAAACGGCACCGTCAGCACTTCGCATGCCATTACCGGCAGCGCATTCACCGGAGTCTTCGACGGTAAGAATCATACCGTGGATAACTTCAAGGTGAGTGTCCCTGCCTCCGGCGCCAATGTTGCTGCCGGTTTGTTCGGTGCAATCAGCAAGGCCACCGTGAAGAACCTGGTTATTGGCCAGAATGTCGTGATTAAGAATTCTTCCAACACCGGCTTCGTCACTATGGGTGCTGCGGTCGGTTTCGCTTCCGAATCCACCCTGGAGAACATCGACAGCTATGCAAAGATGGTCAATGATGCAGGAAAGGCATCTACCCGTCTGGTTGTCGGCGGAACGCTGGGCACTCTGTTCTCTTCCGCAGAAAAGGCAACCACAGCCAAAGACATCAAGGGTCACGCTACATTCGATGTTACCAATAACATCAATACCGCAAACGGTGCTACCGGCTTCATCGTCGGCGGCGTCATCGGCTACACCGACGGCAAGAATATGGATACCACTCCCGTAAAGATCGAGAATGCGGTCAACTATTCTGACTTCTCTGTACAGGCAACTCGTACTGCCGGTGTAATAGGGACAATGAATAGCAATAGCATCGCAGAAGGCTGCGTTAATAATGGTAATATTTTGTGCTCTGATGTGAAGGCTACCAACAGCCGTGTCGCAGGTATCGTTTCCGCAATGGGTACCAACACAGCCCTCAAGAACTGCGTCAACTACGGTGATATGGCATTCAATGTGTCCGGAGACAGCACCCACGGCTATGCGGCAGGTGTTGTCGGACAAGTAAACGATGCGGGAGATTATACGGGCTACCTCGACGGATGCGAAAGCTACGGCACCATTCAGTCCGATATGTGGTTTGCAACGGAGAAGTATCTGGGTATTATTTGTGCCAACTTTGCCAAGAAGAAGGTCTACGTCAAGAATTGCAAACTAGGTGGAAAGATTGGTCCTTACACACCTACCGCTGAAGCTCCGATTGTCACAATTACTTCGGAGAACTATGAGGATTATATTTCCATGGCTAAAACATACTTCAACGATAACATTAAATGGAAGGATCAAAACAACACCTACGGCACCTACGCCGCTCCCGGCATCAAGACTGTTCAGGATCTGAAGGACTTCGCGGCTGCGGTCAACGCAGGCACCAGCCTCGAGTCCTGGACCAATGCAGACGGAGAAGTAGCCCTGCTGGCCGACATCGACCTGGAGGGTGTGACTGAGTGGACGCCTATCGGAAATGCTGCCACAACATCCAACGGCAACTATGCTGCCGGCGTGGCAACTGGCAAGGCTTTCACCGGAGTCTTCAACGGTAAAGGACATACCATCAGGAACTTCAAGCCCACCGTGACTCTTGGAGCGCAGGCCACATGGGGGCTGTTCGGCTTCCTTTCCAATGCGACAGTCAAGAACCTGAATGTTGAGACCGCTGTAACCATCTCGGCAACAGAAGTAGCCGATGCCGGTATTATTGCAGGCACGGCCGCTTGCTCCACCATTGAGAACGTCAAGGTCAGCGGCACTATCAACTCCTCAGGTTCCACTATTAACAACAAACGATTTGCTATTGGTGGTATCGCCGGTTTCCTCTTCTGCGAATATGATGCAACTAATAAGGTTGCCCATGAAAGCTTCATTAAGAACTGCGAGGTGACTGCTACGGTAAGCATTGATGGTGGCACCAATATGGCCAACGGTGCCGGTGCCGTAATGTACGGCGGTATAGTCGGTTTCGCCACCAAGGCAAACGAGAATACCGATGGACGTAACCACATCCAGAACTGCGTAAACAACGGCACCATGACTGTGAAGATTGGCCGCTGCAGCGGCATCGTGGCAACTTGCAACCGTGCAACATATATCGAGGGATGCACCAACAATGCCTCCCAGGTGAACACCGTCGTTAATGGCCGTATCGGTCAGATTGTCTGCAATATGAGCAACTACTCCGCAATGATCGACTGCGTTAACACAGGCAATTTAACCACCACGGATTCCCAGACTACGACCGGCGCGCTTGTTGCACTCTGCGGCCATAATTCATGCTATATAAAGGGTGGCACACGCGTGGCCAATACCGGTACTATTCTCGGTGGTAATACCGCAAATCTTGGCCTTCTTGCTGCTAATATAAGTGCATGTGACTATGTTAAAGATGTCATCTTAAGTGGGAAACTCGGTGTTTATAAAGCTGAGGGCGACCCGGAGATGTATGAAGTGACAAACGAAAATATCATGACTTATATCGGCCCTGTAAATTCTTCTTATACAAGTAAAGTTACAGGCATCTCCTACGTCAATCCATGAGACGTCTTCTTCTGATCAGCCTTATGCTTCTTTCCCTTTCCTGCGTTGCCAGCGGGAAAGGGAAGGAGCTTAAGTTGCTCTACTGGAACATCCAGAACGGGATGTGGTCCGACCAGGGTAACGGATATGAGGGTTTCGTTCAATTTGTGAAGGATCTGGACCCGGACATCTGCGTCTGGTGCGAAGCCGAGTCCCGTTATTTGACGGACTCGGCCGTCAAGATGCAGATGCCCGAGGACCAGTACCTCCCCTGGAACTGGGACATCCTCGCCGCCCGCTACGGGCATAAATACACCTTGATCTGCGGCAAGCGGGATACCTTCCCGCAGGTCATCACCTCCAAGTATCCTCTTAAGATCGTCCGCCGGGTCACAGGCAACGGGGAAGACATCATCGTCGTCCACGGAGCAGGATGGGCGAAGGTGGACCTCGGCAAGGCCGGCGAGTTAAACCTCGTGACCTTGCATACCTGGCCCCAGCGCTATGCCTATCTGGCGGAAAACAGGGAAGCATCTGCAGCCGAGCAGGGGGGAGATGTCTTCCGCGCGCGGGAAATCCAGTACATCTGCGAGCAGACCATTGCCACAGTTTCCGGTGCGGAAAAGCAGAACTGGATGATGATGGGGGATTTCAATGCCATCTCCTCCATAGACAATTACCATTACGGGAAGGATACCTCCGACAAGGCTTTCCTGGTACATGATTACGTCCGGAATAATACGCCCTACATCGATGTGATAGAGCGTTTCTATCCGGATGAATTCTGCAAGAGTACTCTTTCGGGCAAGCGTATTGACTTTGTTTATGTCACGCCCGCTCTTTTCGACAAAATAATAACTGCCCGCCACCTGTACGAGGGTTTCGCTGAATCAAGCCGGGATCCCCGCGGCAAGGAGGTCGGGAATTTCTGCCACCCTTCGGATCACTATCCTATTTTAGTGACTTTTAAATTGAAATGATTTTATGAGAATGTTGCAGTTTCTTCTTTCAACCTTTATCGCCCTGACATTGAGCGGGTGCAAGGAAAAACCAGTAGTGGTGCCCGTTGACGAGCCAGAAGTCCCGGGTATTCATAACGTAGAGGATTTTCGTGCCTTTGCAGCCGCTGTCAATGCGGGTGAATCTACCGCGAAATGGGAGAATGAAGAGGGTTGGGTCAATCTTCTTTCTGACCTTGACTTTGCCGGTGTGACGGATTTCGTGCCCGTGGGATATGCCACGGCCCCGTGGGAGAACTATTTCCCCGCAGTGGTGAGCGGAAATCCCTTTACCGGCAAGTTCGACGGCAACGCGCATCATATTAAAAACCTGAACCTTGTCTGCAAAGAGACCGAGGCGGGAAAGCACTTCGGAATCTTCGGATATGTCGGCCCAGGGGGCATCGTGCAGAACTTCGTAATAGAAAACAGTTGTTCTCTGACGATTGCCCCTGACGTGGCCGTTTCGCTTAGCGCTGGCATGATTGCCGGCGTGGTATACGACGCTACTGTGCGCGATGTAACGAACTACGCCCCTATGTCCTACAAGGGCAAGGCTGCGGGGCTTTTCCACATGGCCCTCATCGGCGGCCTTTATGCAAAAGAACAGGGTTGCATAGTGGACAGTGTGCATAACTGGGGCAAGATTGATGCGGAAGATGCTACCAACCTGGCATCCGGTGCCACAGGCATACATGTGGCCGGAGTCGTGGGCTTTGCCAATGCTCCCACGGGCAACGCCAAGCGCAATGTGATTTCCGACAGCAGCAACCACGGCGATATGACCTCCCAGGCCGGCCGTACCGCCGGAATCCTGGGCGCGGCCAACGCCTGCACCGACATCATCAACTGCGAGAACCGCGGCAACCAGATGAACACCATGCCCAAGTCCGACGGCGGACGCCTGGGCAACATCTGCTGCTTCACCAATAACGGCTCCTCCATCTCTGGCTGCAAAAACTACGGCAACCTTGTTTCCACCACCTCCGGGCGCGTGGGAGGCATCGTTTCCTTGCCCAACGCCGGCACTTACTCTAACAACGAAAACTACGGGGAGATTATTTCGGACAGCGCCTACCGCGGCGTATTCTACGGATATGTGACCCAGGCGGCTGCCTGGGAGGGCGGAACTGCTTCCGGCAAAGTGGGCACTTACAACAAAGGACAATACAACTACGACCTTTACCCCGAGACCGACGTGGTCCGGTACCTCGGCAAAGACGGCTCGTCCGGAAAGGCTACCTATAAGAATGTGACCTATGATATCGCCACCGGCGATACGCCCGTCAATCCCGATCCGGACCTGAACGTCAGCGCCGCCTTCCGCATCTTCTTCATAGGCAACAGTTTCACGAAGGATGCTGTCGAGCACCTCCCCGGCATACTCGCAGCGGCGGGAATCAAGGATGTGCAGATGGTTCACATGTACTACGGTGGCCGCACCATCCCGGAATACAATGACGGGTGGAGCACCTCCAGCGATTATCACTGCTATGTCTGCAATCCCGGAAAGACAAGTTGGACGGACATTACCGGGAAGAGCCTCGCTACCGTGGCCGCTACAGGCAAGTGGGATATAGTCACCATCCAGGAGCATACCGGAAGGCAACTCGCCTGGGGATGGACCACTACCGAAAAGAACGCCGTCCAGGGCCTCGTAGACAAGGTGAAAGCCGCACAGGCGAAGAACGGAGGCACGCCGAAACTCTACTACATCCTGTCGCAGGCCTATTTTAACCTGAGCAAGGCGCAGAATGTGAGCAAACCGTTTACTACCACCGAGGGGATGTGGACCGTCATCGCCGCTCAGGGCAAGACTGCAGTGGAGACCTGCGGCTTCGACGGAGTCATTTCTACCGGTGCGATGCTCCAGAACCTGCGGACATCCTCGCTTAACAACAACAACGGCCTGACGCGCGACGGTTACCACATGGATTACGGCATCTCCCGCTACGGCGCGTCTTGCACCGTCTTCGAGACAGTTATCGGCCCCTTCAACGGCAATATCAAGTTGGATAACAACAGTTACCGCTATAGCAACTCTTCTACCACCGACGGTTCATGGTCAACCCCGGTGACTGATGCTTCGGCGCCCATCGCCCTTCAGGCCGCCCGTTATGCCATTGCGAAGCCTTACGAGGTGACCAGCATGAAGTGAGATTATGAATATGCGCAGATTCTTTTTCATCCTTCTCGCCGGCCTTGCGCTCGCCGCGACTGCTTCTGCCCAATCTATCAAGGAGGCGGTGTATGCCGATTTCAACCGTGCCGGCGGAGTTTACTACATGTATCCTTTCGCCGAGCATACGGTCACCGCGCCGCCGAAGGGATATAAGCCCGTGTATCTCAGCCATTACGGCCGCCATGGGGCGCGCTATCTGCTGAATGCGACGCAGTATGAGCGCAGTGTCGGCGTGCTGAATGCCGCCCACAAGGCCGGCGTGCTGACCGAGGAAGGGGAGCGGGTTTGGAGCATTGTATCGGACTATTACAAGACCTGTCATAACCACTACGGCGATTTGTCTCCCCTCGGATGGGAGCAGCATATCCGAATCGCGAAGGAGGTATATGATGCCAATCGCGCGTTCTTCCGGAAGCGCCCTCCGGTGCGTGCCGGCGCTTCCCAGACGCCTCGCAGCATAGTTTCGATGGCGGCCTTCTGCCAGGGGCTGCTCAAGGTGGATCCGAAGTTGGACATCACCCAGGCGGCCGATGTGTATGATATGGACGAGATGTGCCCGCATCACGACACGAATCCCTGGCGTGAGGTAGAGAAGGAGGATGGATATTTCAAGCGCAA
>JAFZIX010000083.1 GCA_017554135.1 Bacteroidales bacterium
CGGAGCTGCGCAGATGGCTGCCACGGTGCCGCCGGCATCGTAATGCTCCTGCATAATCTTGATAAGCGGCTTGCAGGCTGCGAGGCTCTTGCTGCCGGGCATTCCGCCGGGGAAGATCAGCACATCCTTTTCGGTGGTGCCCTCGTGCGAAATACCCATATAGGGGAGATTATCATCTACTCCTACCATCACTCCGTGTGAACTCTGGGCAAAGGGCTCTTCCCCAATGCCAACAAGGGTAGAACGCAGCCCCGCGCGGCGCAGGACGTCATTGGTGCCAAGGGCCTCGACATCTTCGAAACCATCGGCCAGAAATATATAAATGCCTTTCATATCGCAAAAATTCTTAACTTCGCATCGGTAAATATAGGCATTTTATGGCAGAAAAGAAACTCTATCCTTTCAGGCTCACGCGCATAGAAGACAAATACTCATGGGGCAGCGAGGAGTTCCGTCTGGCGGATCTCGGCTACCGGGATACCTTTGTGCACGACGGATGGCTTTCCGGCAACACGATGGGAGACCTTATGGAAACCTATCTGGACCGCGTGACCGGAGACCATGTTTTCGATGCCTGGGGTGTGCAGTTCCCCTTCCAGATACGCCGCATCAAGGTGGCGGGGAAGATGCCGCTGCGCGTCAGCCCGGAGGATGAGACCGCGCGCGACCGCTATGATCATTATGGAAAGGAGAAGCTTTGGTATATAGTCGCAGCAGAGAAGGGCTCGCGCCTGATGATAGGATTCCGCCGGGATGTGACCGCATCCGAACTATACACTTCCTGTCTGGAGGGCAATCCCGAGAATCTGCTGAATACCCTGGAGCCACGCGCAGGCCAATATTTCTATATTCCTTCCGGCACTCCGCACTGCGCCGCCGGCCCCATGACTATAGTGGAAATCAGCGAATCCTCCGCCCTCGATTTCTGCCTTTGCGGTTGGGGAGAGCCCGTTTCGGAAGATGAATTCGACTCGTCGCTGAGCATCATCGATGCCCTGGACTTCATTAAGTATGAGCGTTTTCCGGAGGCCTTGCTGGCAGGAAAAGGCGCATCTGCACCCGCCGACAGTGAGGATGCGACGCTGGGCTTCGAAACCCTGCTTAAACTCCCGCACTTCACGGTAAACCGCGTCACCCTGCGCCAGCCAGTCTCCATCGACACCGACCGCTTCGGCTCCTGCATAGCCTACACATCCCTCAAAGGCTCCTTTGAAATCCAAACCACGCCCGAAGTCAGCCCGGACAGCGAACGCCTTCTGGCCGCCACCGAAGGCGAAACTGTGCTCATCCCGGCGGAATGCTCCAATTTCATATTGGCGCCCCGCAGTTCAGACACGGTGTTGCTGGAGGTAATGGTGGAAAAACTACCGTCTGACGATGACGCGTTCGATGCGCCTGGGAACGGAGGTGAGGATCTCGTAGGGGATGGTGCCGAGGATTCCGGCCAGCTCTGACACGGTAGGATCGGCGCCGAAGATGGTGACTGTGTCGCCCACGGCGCAAGGTATGCCGGTCACATCCAGCATACACATATCCATGCAGATATTCCCGATGGTGGGGGCGCGATGACCGTTCACGCTGAATGACGCGTTCCCGCGTCCGAGGTGCCTGTCGAGGCCGTCCGCATAGCCGCATGGGATGGTGGCGATCTTGGTGCCGCTCGCGGCGATATGCCCGTGCCGCCCGTATCCTATGGTGCCGTCGCCCGGGCCTAATTCCTTGATTTGCAGGATCTTGACCTTGAGCGATGCCACCGGCGCCAGATGAACTGAAGGCAGTGCGCTGATGCCGTAGATGCCGATTCCCAGGCGCACCATATCGAACTGGTACTGCGGGAATCTTTCTATGCCGGCGGAGTTCAGTATATGCCAGAGGGGCTTGTATCCCAGCGCGGCGCCTAAAGCGGTTGCGCCGGCCTCGAAGCATTTTATCTGCCCGAGAGTGAATTCATCCTGCTCCGGATCTTCCGCCACCGCCAGATGCGAGAACACCGACAATACGCGAACAACATCCCCGCAATCCTGCAGATATTCGAAGAGGTCCTGCAGTTCGCCCGGCATGAAACCGAGCCGGTGCATGCCGGTATCCAGCTTGATATGGATGGGGAAGTCCTTCACCCCGCGTTCTTTCAGCACCGCAACCAGCGCCTTCAGCGTCTCCAGATTGGGGATGGACGGCTCCAGGTTGTACTGTATCATCTCCTCGAAGAAATCCGTGCCGGAGGTGAGCACCAGGATAGGCAGGGAAATACCCGCGCGGCGGAGTTCTATGCCCTCAAGGGGGAGTGCGACGGCCAGATAGTCCGCCCCTGCCTGCCACATCATGCTGGCGAATTCCACCGCCCCGTGCCCGTAAGCATTGGCCTTCACCAGCACGAGCATCTTGGTTTCCGCTTCCAGAAGGGAACGGAAATACCGGTAGTTGCGCGTGCAGGCCGGAAGGTTCAGCTCAAGGCGTGAAAAGTCGTCGGCGGAATTCATACAGACTACAAAGTTATCAATTTATCGGGAACAACGTACCAGACTGCGCCTGAAACCTGTTTGTAGCCGAGAGCACGGAACAATTCCATATAGCCGGAAACTTGCCTGGAGTAGCGTGCATCGCTCTCGGGAGTGCTCTCGCCGAACTTGTAATCGATGACTGTTACGCCGTTCGCCCCGATGATAACCCTGTCCGGGCGGCGTTCCTGCCCGTCGGAGCCTATGATTGCCGTTTCGTTGAGGCCCCTGGAGGAGAACCATTCCGGATGCGCAGCGATGCGTTCCTGCAGCAAGGCAAACACCTCTTCGCCCTCTTCCGTGCTCAATTGGCCGTCCAGCACGGCGCCATCCACCGCATCCCGTAGTTCATCCGCAGTCTGCACGTCGGAAAGGATGCCGTGCATGGCGATGCCGTTGCGTCTGGGCGATGCCGCTGCCCCTACGGCCCCGTCCGGCCCGAAGAAGTCGGATGCATCCACCGAAACCTTCAGCCGGGTTCCTATGGGAATAGATTTATAAGTGTAGGGCAGATCCTTGACTACTACGGGCGGCGTCTTGGCTTTTTTCGCTTCTTCGGCCTTTTTCGCCGCGATTCTTTCCCTTTCTGCAGCAAAATCATACTTGTCCCCGCGGGTGCTGTCATCCATCTGAGCGCAGAAACTATAGAGCAGTTGCGAGAAATCCTTGTAATCCGGCTCGCCTTTCAGCGACTCCTTGAATTTCTTGGAGGGATTAGCCGCAATCACATGCAGGCACTTTTCCGCGCGGGTGAGGGCCACATAGAACACATTGATATTATCCACCAGCTGCATATCCTTTTCGGCCTCGAAATCTGCAGAAAACAAGGTGTTGGCGGCAGATTCTTTCAGCTCCACCGGATAGAGCCCCTCTGCCTCCGGAATGAAGGGAGTACCTTTGGTATCGAGCTTGCACCAGCGCCATCCGGCCTTATAGAATCCCACTTTATTGGCATAGGGGAAGATTAGATAAGGGAACTCCAGCCCCTTGGATTTATGCACCGTGATTATGCGGACGGCGGAACTGACTTCGGGGGAACTGATGGTCAGTTTACTCTCGTTCCAGTGCTGGAGATAGAAGCGAAGCTCATTTCCGTTGGCTGCGGTCCAGTCCCGCAGATCGTCCATAAATGCCTGTATATAAAGAGTTTCGCCCTCGAAATCATCCGGTGAACTCTTCTGCAGCTGCCTGAGGAGCAGTTCGCACAAATCCACCAGAGAATGATATTCATCGGGGAATTTGACGGATTCCTTCTCAGCCAGATAACTGTTTATCTTGTCGTCCGGGTTCTCATGGTTGGCCAGGATACCGGTGAGTTTGCGGATTATCACCGAAGAGTGCAGCGACAGGGAATCGTCGGAGATGACGGGAATTCCGGCCTCGATCAGCGCCTTGGCGATGGTGCCGCCCTCCTGATTCGCCCGCACCAGCACGGCAATATCCCCGTAACCGGCTCCGGCCTTACGGGCATCATTAATGGACTCCAGCACCATAGGGATCTGGCTGTCATTGTCGCAGAAACTCACGCGCACCTGCCCCTTTTGGGGGTCGTCGCTGCTAACCTCCTGCTTTACATCTGCATACAAGTCCTCGTGCCCGATTGCCTTGGCGGCGAACTTGAAGAACTCGTTGTTGAAATCGACTATCGTCTTGCAGCTGCGCCAGTTGAGGTCCATCGACTCCACATTCGCGGTCGGGAATTCTTTTTCCACCGTGTGCGCCAGCAACTTCCAGTCCGAATCCCTCCAGCGATAGATGCTCTGTTTCACGTCTCCCACTATCAAGTTCTTGTGATCGGAGGCTTCGCTTTCCTTCAGCAGGGGAAGGAAATTGCTCCACTGGATGTTGGAGGTGTCCTGGAACTCGTCCAGCAGGAAGTTTTCGTAGCGCACGCCCATCTTTTCATACACGAACGGGGCGTCGCTGCCGGCAATAATATCCCTGAGTATGGTATTGGATTCGTCCAGCACCATCACATTCTTATCTTTCAGCAGTTCCTTGAATGAACGGAAAAACTCTCCGGCAAGGCCCAGACTGAACGACATCTCCCGGAGAAGCCATGCAGTGCAGTACCAACGGTAGCGGTCCCCGGTCAGAAGGTCGGTGAACTTGCTTCCGTCGGCCTCGTCCATCAGGGTTTTCTTCGGCAGTTCGATGAATTCGTTGGTGCCATATCCCTCCAGGAACGGGGTCAGTTGCTTTATGGAATTGGACTTCTTCACTTCTACCAGTTTGGCTGCTTCGTTGATATCGGTGGTGAATTCCTTGATAATCTGGTTGCAATTAAGGCGGATCTTGTCCAGATTCTCCTTGCTGAATCTTGCAATCATCTGGTCCGGGGAACCGGCATCTCCCATCATCAGGCGTTCACCCATATCGTAAAGTCTGCCTTCGATATTGACTTTCCGGCCATTTGACAGGTCTTCGGCAACACTTCTTCGCAGCCAATCCAAAACCTCGGTGTCGCTGGTGGAGAGCCCGTCCAGGATGCGGTCCATAGCCTCATGGATGAGGGATTGTTTGTCCAGATCTATCTGGTAATCAGCCACTTGCCCTATTTCTCTGGCGAATGCCTTCAGGGCCTGCTGGAAGAACTTGTCTATGGTGCTTACGGAGAATGCGCTGTAGTCGTGCAGTATATCCCGGAGCATCTCCTTCTTGGCCGGTTCGTCGGATTCTTCCAGGAACTTGAGAATGCGGGATTTCATCTCGGCCGTGGCCTTGTTGGTGAAGGTGACGGCGAGTATATGCCTGTAGGCAAAGCGTTCGGTGAGGAGCGACAGGTAGTTTTTTGCGAGGGTGTATGTCTTGCCAGACCCTGCGGAGGCTTTCAGTATCTTGATCATCTTCCGCAAATGGTTTTAAAGTCACAATACTCGCAGGTCTTATCGTCGTCGGTCCTGCGCCAGGGAATATCTTTATTCCTCATTTCGTCCAGCAGGACCGGAATCCGCTCGCGCATCAGGCGGTGGAACTCAGCGCTCTGGGGCACGCTCTTGGGCGCGCCTACAAAGATATTGGTAGTCTGATAGATGCAGTTCTCCACATCCTTTCCCTCCACCAGTTTGTCTCCTTCAAGGAATTCGTCGTAGAGGTAGAGTTGCAGGGCGATTTTCGGCCGCTTGGAATTGTCCGCTCCGAACAGGGCGTCCACCACCGACGCCGCATTGTTGTCGTCGATCAGGATGTCCTGGTCCGTAACCTTGCCGGTTTTGTAGTCCACAACGCGCACGGTGCCGTCCTTGAAACTGTCCAGCCTGTCGATGAAACCGACGAACTTGAATCCGCCGATTTCCTTGTGGCAGTACTTTTCCAATCCGAGGATCCTGAAGGCAGGGGCGGTGCCGAGCAGGGCCTTGTCCGTTCGGAGTATCTGCTTGATATACTGGAGGATAAGGTCTTCGAATACTAGATTCCTGCCCTCCACTTCGTCGGTGCGCAACTGCTCTACTATCTTGCTTTCAACCAACGCCCGGAGCCTGGCCTCATCCGCAAGCATAGCATCCAGCATCTCAGCAGAAATGCTGCTCTTGCCTTTATAGAGATCTTCCATGCTCTCGTGCAGCACGGACCCTAGCATGCCGGCATCCAGCGCCTCGCTCACCTCGTCGGCGGCCTCCAGGCCCTTGACCTTCGCGAAATAGAACTGCGCGGGGCATGACAGGTATTGCTGCAGTGACGATGCCGACAGGTGGAATTTCTCGCCAGCCATCACCGCCAGATCCTCATCAGTCTTGTCGATAGAACCCTCCATGCGGGCCTCCTCCAGCGGAGCCTTCACCACGAATCGGCGGATGTCGAAGCCGTAAAGCATCTGCAGCTGGCGTATGTAGCGGCTCTCCTCGCCGGAACGGCTGAGTTCGGTGCGGGAGTCGAACAGCAGCCAGACATTGCTCGCGCGTTGGATCAGACGGTAAAAGTAGTATGCCCACACTGAATCCTGATATTCGTAGGTCGGGAGGCCGAAGCCCTTGCGCAGTTCCGCGGGGATAAATGACGGCGCTACGGCCCTGCGGGGGAAGACTCCTTCGTTGCAGGAGAGGATGATGACGTTGTCGAAATCCAGTGCACGCGTCTCCAGAGGGCCCATTATCTGCATGCCCTTCAGCGGCTCGCCCTTGAAGGGGACGGCGGTGCGTGCAGTGAGCTGGTCGAAGAGCCTCCACCAGGTGCGAGGATGCACCGGCAGCTGCATCCCCTGCAGACGCGTAACGGCCTTGTAGCAGTACATCGCGAAATCCAGTTCCA
>JAFZIX010000084.1 GCA_017554135.1 Bacteroidales bacterium
ACGAACCTTTCGACCAATACCCGTATGAAATTCGAAATAGTCAGCCCCCATGAGATGGACCTGGAGGCTGGCAAGATTTCGCTGAAATCACCGATAGGCGCCGCCCTGATGGGCAAGAAGGTCGGCGAAATCGCCGAGGCGCAAGTTCCCTCCGGGACCCTGCGCCTGAGAATCGATAGCATCACTAAGTAATTTGTAACGCTTCTATTTTTTAATGATGTGGCACCAGCCGTGGGGATCATCGAGTTCGCCGAACTGGATGCCGGTGATCTGGCGGTAGAGTCTGGTGCAAGCGGGGCCGACCTCACCGTCCGGGCGGAAGCGGAACACTCTGGAGACCTCCGGAGCTTCCAGCACAGGCTTGATATCAATGTGGGACATGGGTGTGATGACCACTGCGGTGCCGCAGCCGCCGGCTTCGTCGAATTCAGCCAGTTCCTCGACAGGGACAGGCCTTTTCTCCACTTCCATGCCGAGGTCTGCCGCCACCTCCTGCAATGTCTTGTTGGTGATGGAGGGCAGCACGCTGTCCGACAGGGGAGTGATGTACTTGTTGCCTTTGATGGCGAAGAAGTTGGAGGAGCCGAATTCGTCCACGAACTGCCTTGTCGAGGAGTTGAGGTACAACAGTTCTGAATAACCTTGTTCGTGCGCAATCTTGTACGGCTTGAAAGTGCTTGCATAATTGGCGCCGATCTTGTAACTGCCGGAGCCTTTGGGGGCGGCGCGGTCATAGTCGCCTGGAATCACGGCAGAGAATGAGCGCAGATGTTCTCCGTAGTAAGGACCCACGGGAGCGCACATGACGGCGAATATTGCTTCGGGATATGGAACCAGCTGCATCTGAGGGTGCATGCCTACTAGAAGCGGTCTCAGGTACATGGACGCACCGTGTCCATAGGGCGGCAGGAATTCCAGATTATTTTTGACGCATGTCTCGCACATCTGCAGGAACATTTCCTGCGAAGGGCTGGGCATGCCAAGATATTTGGCAGTACGCTGAAGGCGGGCTGCGTTCTGCTCCGGGCGGAACAAGGCGACGCGTCCGTCTTTCTGCCTGAAGGCTTTCAGGCCTTCAAAGCAGGAAATTGCATAGTGGAATACTTGGGCGAAGGGGTCGAAGGTGAAAGAAAAATCTTCCGTGGTCTCAATGGGTGACCATTCTCCGTCTTTGTAGTGAGATAAAATGATGCTGCGGGTCCGGTAGGCGTCAAAGCCAAGGGTGTCCCAATTGATGTTATTCATGGTTATTTTCAATTTGATTTGCAATCCAGTCGCCCACTTCCGAGGTAGAGTGGGATGCCGCACCTGCGGCAAGGTCTTCTGTCACATAGCCTTTCTCCAGAGAGGTGGCTACTGCACGGCGGATGGCTGCGCCTTCTTCCATCAGGCCGAAAGCATATTCGAACATCATGGCAGCGGAAAGGATAGCTGCCACGGGATTGGCTATGTCCTTGCCGGCGGCCTGCGGATAGGATCCGTGGATAGGCTCGAACAGGCTTGTGTGCGTGCCTACGGAGGCAGATGCCAGCAGCCCCATTGAGCCGGAAATGCAGCTGGCTTCATCGGTGAGGATATCGCCGAACGTGTTTTCCGTCACCAGTACATCAAAGAATTTGGGACAACGGATAAGCTGCATGGCGGCGTTGTCTACAAACATGTAATCTACCTGTATATCAGGATATTCAGGCTCTAGCTCGCGTGCTATCTGGCGCCACAGACGGGATGATTCCAGCACATTGGCCTTATCCACCACCGTCAGGTGCTTCCGCCTGCGTCCGGCGTATTCGAAAGCCAGCCGCAGTATGCGTTCCACCTCGAAACGGCTGTAGATACATGTGTCAAATGCAGTGTCTCCGTTATCTTTGCGCCCTTTTTCGCCGAAATACATGCCGCCGGTGAGTTCACGGATGCACAGGAAATCAGCTCCGTCCACCAGCTCTTTCTTCAGCGGGGATTTGTCTACCAGTGAGGAGAATGTCTCCACTGGGCGGAGATTGGCATAAAGCCCCAGCTTCTTGCGGATGGCCAGAAGTCCCTGCTCCGGACGGACCGGCGCGGTGGGGTCGTTGTCGTAGCGTGGGTCGCCTACGGCACCGAACAGGACTGCGTCGCTGTCCATGCACAAGCTATGCGTTTCCTCGGGATATGGATCACCATAGGCGTCAATGGCACAGGCGCCTACAAGACCGAATTTATACTCGGCTTCATGACCGAAATGCCTGCATACGGCATCCACGGCCTTGACGGCCTGCTCCACGACTTCGGGGCCTATGCCGTCACCGGGCAATTTTGCGATTTTAAGTTTCATATATTTCTATTCTCAATGATATTCAACATCTTGACTGTGGCTTTGATGGCCGCCTCTGTCTGGTCGGAATCCACCCCCCGTGTCTTGAAGGCATAGCCATCCAGATCCCATGAGATGGTGGTTTCTACCAATGCGTCTGTTTTACCTCCGGGAGGAATCTTGACGACATAGTCGGTCAGGCGAGGATGCCTCCGGCCGAGATGGTCATAGATTTTCCAAAGGGCCTTCATGAATGCATCGTACTGGCCGTCTCCGGCGGAGGATTCCTCATAGGAAGTGCCCTGAATTTCAATCCGCAGGTTGGCTACCGGCCGCATTCCATGCGCCAGCTGAAGGCTGTAGTTCACGATATGGATGAGGCTTTCAGAAGGGGAGTGGCCGCCTTTCAGGACATCGGCAATGATGAATGGAAGGTCCTCCGGGGTGAGGGATTCTTTTTTGTCGCCCAGCTCCACGACACGGCGCGTGACAAGCTCCATCTGTTCGGGCGTGAGCTCTATGCCAAGAGCCTCCAGATTTTTGACAATGTTGGCCTTGCCGCTGGTTTTTCCCAAAGCGTAGTGCCGGTGGCGGCCGAAGCGCTCCGGGTGCAGGGCGTTCTGGTATAGTCCTCCTTTTTTGTCGCCATCGGCGTGGACGCCGCTGGTTTGTGTGAATACGTATTCACCTACAAGGGGCATGTTGGAAGGGATGCGGACGCCCGAAATGGTCTCCACGTAGCGGCATACGTGCATTAAAGAGCCTTCTTCCAGGGAGTTATCCTGCTTCAGGTGGTCGTTCAGTATACCCAATGCGCTGGCTACCGGCAGATTGCCGGCCCTTTCGCCAAGGCCGTTCACAGTAGTGTGAAGCCCCTTGAAACCGGCCTTTATGGCTTCGAAGGAGTTGGCTGTCGCGAGGTCATAGTCGTTATGGGCGTGGAAGTCGAAGTGGACGCCGGGGTAGCGCTCCACCATCTGCCGGCAGAAGAGGGCTGTCTGTGCCGGATTTAGCACGCCCAGCGTGTCCGGCAGCATGATGCGCCGCACCCCGGCGTCCTTCAGATGATCCACCAGGAAAAAAACGTACTCAGGTGAATCTGCGATGCCGTTGGACCAGTCTTCCAGATACACATTCACTGAAAGGCCCTTATCCCGGGCCAGGCCAATCTCACGCAGGATGTCGTTCAGATGATCCTGCGGGCTTTTCCGGAGTTGACCGCTAAGATGGCGTAGCGAACCTTTTGTGAGAAGGTTGATGCAACGTCCGCCGGCTTCGGCGATCCAGCTCACCGAAACGCCGTCGTCCACGAATCCCAATATTTCTACCTGATCAGCGTGGCCGTTGGCATCGGCCCAGCTACAGATTTTGGCACAAGCCTCCCGTTCACCGGAGGAAACACGGGCGGAACCCACTTCAATCCGGTTGACTTTCAACTCTTCCAGCAGCAGGCGGGCGATGGCCAGTTTCTCGTCGGCATTGAACGAGACACCAGCCGTCTGTTCCCCGTCGCGCAGGGTGGTATCCATTACTTCAATCATAGGGCTTTCTGCTCGTATGCTTCAATCTTTTCTTTCTGCTCAAGGAGATAGTCAATGTCATCCAGCGCATTCATGAAGCAGTATTTCTTGTAAGCACTGATCTCAAAGGATTCGCTTTCTCCGCTTGAGAGGTTGGTCACACGCTGTGCAGGGACATCTATCCGTACCCGGGTAGCCGGGTCGGCGGCTATGGAGGCAAAAAGACGCTCCAGAAAGCCTTCCGACACGACCACGGGCAGGACAAAGTTGTTAAGTTCGTTGTTTTTGTGGATGTCTGCGAAAAAGCTTGAGATTACAGCCAGGAAGCCGTATCCGGCGATAGCCCAGGCGGCATGCTCACGGCTGGAGCCGGAACCGAAATTTTTGCCGGCAACCAATATGCGTGCACCGCTGTAGCGTGGATCATTAAGTACAAAGTCTGGATTGGGAGTGCCATCGGGGCGGTAGCGCCAGTCACGGAACAGGTTCTCGCCAAAGAAGGCTTCCTCACGGGTAGTGGCCTTGAGGAAGCGTGCCGGTATGATCTGGTCCGTGTCCACGTTCTCCAGGGGAAGGGGAACGCAGCGGCTTTCTATGATATTGAATTTCTGCTTCATAACAATGTTCTTGGATCGGTGATGACTCCGCATACGGCCGCGGCTGCTGCTGTGAGCGGACTTGCCAGAATGGTACGTGCTCCCGGGCCCTGACGGCCTTCGAAGTTGCGGTTGCTGGTGGAAACGCTCAGCTTGCCGGCGGGAATCTTGTCCTCATTCATGGCAAGGCAGGCGGAACAGCCAGGCTGACGTACGGTAAAGCCGGCTTTTTCCAGGATGCGGTCCAGCCCTTCTTCCTTGATCTGGTCCATAACCATCCATGAACCAGGCACCAGCCACGCGGTGATGTTGTCTGCTTTGCGGCGGCCTTTTACCACGGAAGCAAAGGCCCGGAAATCCTCTATGCGCCCGTTGGTGCAAGCGCCAAGGAATACATAGTCAACAGGCTTGCCCAGTAACTGTTCGCTGCTATGAAATCCCATGTACTCCAATGCCTTATGCGTAGCGCCGGTGGGAATTGTCCCGTCCACGGCCATGCCCATGCCGGGATTTGTCCCGTAGGTAATCATGGGAGGAATATTTTCGGCGCGGAAGGATATCTCGCGGTCAAAGACAGCATCTTCGTCACTTCTGAGCGTACGCCAATATGCCACAGCTTTGTCCCATTCTGCACCCTTGGGAACATATTCACGGCCTTTGATATATTCAAATGTAATCTCATCGGGCGCAATGAACCCGCCGCGCGCGCCCATCTCTATGGAGAGGTTGCATAGCGTAAGACGCCCTTCCATCGAAAGGCCGCGGACAGTCTCGCCGGCGTATTCTACAAAGTAGCCGGTTGCACCGCTGGTGGTAATCTCTTTCATAAGATACAGGGCAATGTCCTTGGCAGTAACCCCTCTCCCCAGAGCGCCATCGATGTTGATGCGCATGGATTTGGGCTTCTGCTGCAGGATACACTGTGAAGCCAGGACCATCTCCACCTCGCTGGTGCCGATGCCGAAGGCAACAGCGCCCATTGCCCCATGCGTGGAGGTGTGGGAGTCTCCGCAAACGATGGTCATGCCCGGAAGGGATAGCCCTCGCTCCGGACCTACTACGTGGATGATACCGTTGCGCGGGTCCATCATCCCGAAGTGTGAGAGCCCGAACTCGGCAGCATTGGCTGCGAGGGTATCCACCTGTTTGCGGGATACGGGGTCCTCAATGGGCTTGTCCTGATTGCGTGTGGGAGTGTTATGGTCAGGCATACAGAAAATCTTTTCCGGTCTCAGGCAACGGATCCCGCGGTTGCGGAGCCCTTCAAAGGCCTGCGGACTTGTCACTTCATGGCAGTAGAGACGGTCGATGTACAGCTGCGCAGGTCCGTCTTCAAGCTGTTGAACCACATGGGAATCCCATATTTTATCAAAGAGAGTGTTCATCGTTTAAATCTTGTTGATACAGTCAATGTAGGCGTCGATGGAAGCAGTCACTATATCCGTGCTGGCACCGAAGCCATAATAGACGCGGCCTTCGGATTCTACCTGCATGTGCACCTTGCAGCAGTCGTCAGCCCCTTTGGATACGCCCTGGATGGTGAATTCGTTGATGGTGAC
>JAFZIX010000085.1 GCA_017554135.1 Bacteroidales bacterium
CGAGTTCGCTGATCAGCTCGCATTTATACTGGTCGCCTTTTTCCTCGAAGTGCTTCATTGCATCGGCCTTGCTGACCTCTATGCGCTTGAAATCTTCCTTTCCCTGTGCGAGCTCCAGCATCTTCTTTTCGATCTTGGGAAGGTCTGCATCGGTGATGGTTGCGCCGGCGAGATCCACGTCATAGTAGAATCCGTTCTCGATTGCCGGACCGATGCCGAACTTGACGCCGGGGTAGAGGCTTTCGAGGGCCTCTGCCATAAGGTGCGAAGAGGAGTGCCAGAACACGTGTTTGGCCTCTTCGTCCTCCCACTTGTGAAGCTTAATCTCCGCGTCGGCCGTTATGGGCCTGGTGAGATCGTAGATTTCACCGTTCACAGTAGCCGCAAGGACTTCCGCGGCCAGCCTCGGAGAGATGCTCTGGGCGATGTCATAGGCAGTTACGCCATTTTCAAAGGCTTTTACGCTGCCGTCAGGGAAAGTAATGTTAATCATTCCTTAATTAATGTTTTAGCCTACAAATATAATAAAAATAATTGCTACCTTTGCCCATTATGGCAGAAGACAAAAACAAATTCCTGAACGAATCCGGCAAAGCCGGCCTCATCCTTGCGGGCGTCGCCATCGCATACTTCCTCATCACCACCCTGATGGGTAAATCATCCCTCCCGGGAGTCGCCTCCACCCTGCTGAGCCTGGTGCTCTGGGCAGGCAAACTCGCACTCTGCATCTGGCTGATGGTCAAGTTCTTACGTAAGTTCGCGGAAGAGAATGAGAAAAATCGTTCCCGCACCTTCCGTTTCGGGATGTCGGTGGCGCTTTGCTCCGCCCTGGTTTATTCCGCCGTTTATTTTGCCTATGTGATGCTGATAGATCCGAATATGTTCTCCGAGGCCATCAACACTGCCTTACAGACTTATTCCAGCATTATGACTAGCGAGGATCTCGAGCGCGTGGCGAATCTCGAGCCCTCTATGCCCACCATCACCTTCTTTATCAACCTGATATGGTGCTGGCTATTCGGCACGATTGTTTCCGCAATCGCATCCTCCAGCATCTGCGGTTCAGACAACCCCTTTGACGAATAAACCATGGATATTTCCGTAATCATACCCCTCTACAACGAAGCCGAGTCCCTGCCGGAACTCAACTCCTGGATTGCCAGGGTGATGAAGGAGAATTCCTTCTCCTACGAAGTACTGATGGTGGATGACGGCAGCACCGATGGCTCCTGGGATGTCATCAAGGGCCTCAGCGCCGCCAATCCTGCCGTTCACGGCATCAGTTTCCGCCGCAACTACGGAAAGTCGGCAGCTTTGTATTGCGGATTCGCCCAGGCGCAGGGGGATGTAGTGATTACAATGGATGCAGACCTCCAGGACAGCCCGGACGAGATTCCTGCACTGGTGAAGAAGATCCGCGAAGAAGGATATGATGTGGTTTCCGGATGGAAGCAGCATCGCAAGGATAATCCTGTCACCAAGAATCTTCCTTCCAAGCTTTATAATGCCACCGCCCGCCGCATCACCGGCATCAAATTGCACGATATGAACTGCGGGCTTAAGGCCTATCGCAGTGAGGTGGTCAAGAATATCGAGGTTTACGGGGAGATGCACCGTTATATCCCCTACCTCGCCAAGAATGCGGGATTCACCAAAATCGGAGAGTTGCCCGTGCATCATCAGAAACGCAAATACGGAAAGAGCAAGTTCGGCATGAGCCGTTTCGTGAACGGATTCCTGGATTTGATGTCGCTCTGGTTTTTGAGCACTTTCGGCAAGAAGCCCATGCATTTCTTCGGCTACACCGGTCTGTTCATGTTCCTGGTGGGCTTTGTGATGACAGTATGGATTATTGTCGCCAAATTGGTTCACCAGGCTCATGGAATCCGCTATCGCGCGGTAACCGACCAGCCGTTGTTCTATCTGGCATTGCTGGCGGTGGTTCTGGGCGTAATGCTTTTCCTCGCCGGCTTCATCGGCGAAATGATTGCCCGCTCCGGTTCCGAAAGGAACAAATACAATATTAAAGAATCTCTATAACCCACTCAAAAAACTTCCGTGAGCGGCAGGTTCCCCAGCGCCGCCCGGACTGAGCCATACTGTAGCAGAGCGTTCCGCGCGGCATCGTAGTCCAGACCGGCGGCTTCCATTATCATCCTAGTACCGCGATCCACCAATTTCGCATTGCTGAGCTGCATATCATACATCTTGTTGCCCTTGACGCGCCCGAGGCGTATCATCGTAGCGGTGGAAATCATGTTAAGTATCATCTTCTGGGCGGTTGCGGCCTTCATGCGAGTGCTGCCCGTCACGAATTCGGGGCCGACTACCGCGATGATGGGGATTTCTGCCGCGTCCGCCACCGGCGCCTCGCTGTTGCAGGTGATGCAGGCAGTCAGGAGGCCTTCTTCGCGCGCTTTGCGGATGCCGCCGAGCACGTAAGGCGTCGTGCCGGATGCGGCAATGCCGACGAGGGTATCTTTGGCAGTCGGTTTCCAGGGCTCCAAGTCCCTCCATGCACCGTCGGGATCATCCTCCGCGCCCTCTACCGCATTGAACATAGCTCCGGACCCGCCGGCGATCAGCCCAATGAACAAGTTCCGCACGCCGTAGGTCGGTGGAATCTCAGATGCA
>JAFZIX010000086.1 GCA_017554135.1 Bacteroidales bacterium
CCCCTGTCATTCCGAACCCCCTGTCATTCCGAACGAAGTGAAGGAATCTAAATAATCTGAAATGAAGAAACTGCTATTAATACCGGTAATGTTGCTGACAGCAGCCATCGCGACTGCGCAGGATAATGAGTACGAAGGATTGGACTGCACCAGCATCGCCGTAGGGCGGCTGGCGAGCGATGACGGCAGCGTCATCACCTCCCACACCTGCGATGGCAAATCCCGCACCTGGGCAACCATGGAGCCGTCGGCGAAGCATCCGAAAGGCACCATGCATCCGGTCTATAAGTGGACGCGCCGCACCGCATTCCCCGGCGACACCACCGGCGTACGCTTTGCCGGCGAAATCCCTGAAGCGCGCAAAACCTACGCATACCTCAACACCGCATATCCCAGCCTCAACGAGAAGCAGGTAGCCATTGGCGAGACCACCTTCTCCGGCCCCGACACCCTCCGCAGCGGCAACGGCATGTTCATGGTGGAGGAACTCTGCCGAATCGCCCTCCAGCGCTGCGACAACGCCCGGGACGCCGTCCGCCTCATGGGCGAACTGGCGGAGGAATACGGCTATACCGACGGCGGCGAGTGCCTGACGGTGGCGGACAAGAAAGAGGTCTGGTTCTTCGAGGTCCTCGGCCCCGGAAAGGGGGAGAAAGGTGCCGTCTGGGCTGCCCAGCGCGTGCCGGACGGGGAGGTGGCAGTATCCGCCAACATCCCCCGTATCGGGCGCATCGACCGCTCCGACAAACGCAACTTCATGGCCTCCGGCAACGTTGAGGCGGTGGCGCAGAAATACGGCCTCTGGGACGGTCAGGGCGAGTTCATCTTCTACAAGGCATACCACGCGGCGTACGGCGGAGGAAAGAACTTCCGCGAGCGCGAATGGTGGATCCTGAACGAACTGGCCCCCTCGCTCGGCCTGAAGTTCGAGGATGACGAGATGCCCTTCAGCGTCAAGCCGGAGAAGCCCGTGAGCGTGCGGGACGTGATGCAACTCCTCCGCTCCACCTATGAGGGCGTGCCCGGCTTCGATATGACCGAGAACATCAAACTGGGGGATAAGGTCAGCCCGCTGGCGAACCCCTGGCCCACCACGAACTACCAGAAAACCATCAACACCATCGCTCCTGGCACCATCACCTTCCGACGTACGGTGGCAGTCGCGTGGTGCGCATATTCCACAGTCATCCAACTCCGCGGATGGCTTCCGGATGCGGTCGGCGGTATCTGCTGGCTGGCGGTGGATAACCCCGCGCAGAGCCCTCACATCCCCATATTCGCAGGGTGTACCGAACTCCCGGCGCCCATGTCCGCCTGCGGCCAGAACAAGTACGACCCGTCGCTGTTTGTCTGGCAGTTCCGCAAGGCCAACAAACTCGCCACCCTCAGTTGGCAAAGCACCAAGGAAGGCTTCAACAAAGTGCTGAAGGAGGTTGAGGATGCTACCTTCGAGGGCCTTCCCGGCCCCAAGGCAAAACCGGAAGAACTCAACGCCTACACCAAGAAGGTCTATGACAACGCCGCCGCCCGCTGGAGCGAGTTGGAGGCCAAATACTGGGTGGAATTCGGCCGCGGATTCTAGAATAGTGTTAACTTTGCAGCCTTAAACTTAAAACCTGGAATGAAAGCACCCAAACGTTCGACTGTTGAGGCGGTCATCTTTCTGGCGGTCCTGATAGCGGTTTTCTGGGCCCTGGGCAGCCGCATGGGCGGTGGCAACATGCTCAAGACCATGATGAATACGGCGCACGACCTGCTGCTGAACACCGTGTTCTACCTTATGGGAATAACGGTCCTCACCGGAGCGCTGTCCAAACTGATGGCGGAGTTCGGCGTGGTAACCCTGCTCGAAAAGGTGCTGCGCCCGTTGATGAAGCCGCTGTTCAATCTGCCCGGCGTTGCGGCCCTCGGTGCAGTGATGACCTTCCTGTCGGACAATCCCGCCATAATCGCGCTCAGCAAGGACCGCTCGTTCGCGTCCTACTTTAAGAAATATCAGCTGATTTCTCTCACCAACTTCGGCACCGCCTTCGGAATGGGTTTCGTGGTGCTGATTACGATGTTCGGTTACGGCAGCGTGGGTGCGGCATTCGTAGGCCTGTTCGGCGCCTTCTGCGGATCCATAATCTCCACCCGGCTGATGCAGCGCTCCTGCCGCAAGGCATGGCCCGCGGAAATGGAGGAGTTGGTGCTGAAGGATTATAAGGCCGATGAGGATGAATCTGCCGACGATTCAAGCCAGAAGAACAGCATCTTCATGCGCTTCCTGAACGCTATCCTGGACGGTGGCAAGAACGGTGTGGAGCTGGGCCTGCAGATAATCCCCGGCGTGCTCATAATCACTACCGCTGTCATAATGATCACCTTCGGCCCGGGCTCGGAAGGGTATACAGGAGCCGCTGCGCAGGGCGTTCCCATCCTCCCCTGGCTGGCGGATAAGATTCACTGGGTGTTCGAGTGGCTCTTCGGTTTCAAGGCGATGGAATTAATCGCGTTCCCGATGACCGCCCTCGGCGCCGTTGGAGCCGCTCTCGGGCTGCTGCCCACCTTCGAGGCCGCCGGCTTCCTTGATGGAAACGCCATCGCCGTCTGCACCGCCATCGGCATGTGCTGGTCCGGCTATCTCTCCACCCACACCGCGATGCTGGACTCCCTCGGCTGGCGCAAAGCCATCCCCAAGGCCCTCGGCGCCCACACCATCGCTGGCCTTTGCGCCGGCATCATCGCCCACTTCACCTTCCTGTTGGTTGGCCTGTTGTAGCCTCAAACTCTTTCAGATATCCCACGACCTGCTCCCGCAACGGCGGCAGGTCGTTTTGTATTACAGACCAAACGCGCCTCTTGGAAATCATATAGTAATCGTGCACAAGGACGTGCCTCATTGCAGTAATGGATCTCCAATCGGTTTTTGGGTGGGAATATTTATAATCCAGAGAGAGCATATAAGAGGCTTCGCCGACTATTTCAATGTTTTTGACAAGGGCATAATAGAGTATGCTTTTCTCGTCCAGATCATCCAATGTTTTTCCGTCGGAAAAACGGAAACAACAGTCAATAGCATTTAGAATATGCTCTAATCTTTGCGGGTCTCTAACAGGCTCTCTCATATATGATATATTTTTCTTTATTGGCATTTTCTTGTGCGAATGGCAGCAGATAACCATTTTCTACAAAATCAATCTTTTTCCCGGTATTGTCTTGAAGTTCAAGCATATACCTGGTATAGTCCAATAAACTCACATTTTGTGTTTCATCGAAATCCACAAGTAAATCTATATCACTATCATACCTTTCTTCCTGTCTGGACCAGGAACCAAATATCCATGCTCGAAGCACAGGCTGTTTTTTCAAGGTTTGCTGAATAATCGAGATTATGACTACACGCTCCAAATTAATACAGGCAATCTGCTCCTTAACCTCTTCGGTTACCCCGCGGCGGCCGGCATAGCGAAGCAGGCGGTTTTTGTTGATCGGATACACCTCAAACGCGCGCTGATACTCTTTATGAAGGGCATCATCGCTCATGCGGAAATACTCCCTGTCTGCCACAAGGTCTACAAGTACTTTTTCCAAAGACGAAGCCGACATCCCGTCAGAAACTACCAGCGGTGCATCAGAGACCAGGGCCTTTACGACAATCGCATCTTTAAGAGGCTCTTTATGAAGGATGGCGTCACGCAGAGAATAGACTGCCGGATACCGCGAGCGAAGAAAGTCCAGCATGCGGGCGACTTCTTTGCGGTCGGTTTCTACAACAATGTTGCTGCTGTCGGGACACGAAATACATAGGCTGGCGCCGACAAATTCAAGCACCAACAATGTGTTCAACTCCATCATCTTAGGGCATATGGGAACCTTATAGACGGGTTTTGCCCCCAAAGAATACACCCCCTTTCCGCTTTTATATATGATGCCCTTCCTTTCCAGCGCCCGTATCCTGGAAAACACCGTCTGTTCCGGCTCTCCCGGCATCAGAGCTTTAACATCTGCGGCAGACACCTCGCCCCTGCTTTCAAACAGAGCCAGTAGCTTTTCTTTATAATCCGTTCCTTTCATGCCGCAAATATAATAAATAAATCGTCAAAACAATAATATAATTGACAACTTATTAAAATAGGTAACCTTCAAAGGAGCCATATTGATAATCAGCAAGTTATAGAAAATCGTCTGGTGCATTTTCACCAGACGATTTCTTGTAAGTCGTTGAAAATCAGCAGGCCGTTAGAAACGATAGCGGCGGCAGCGGAGGTTTTTGGGATTGGAACTGGCGCCGACTGCCAGCACGTAGCGGCCGGGCAGAGGGCGCATGTCCTGCACGGATTCATCCCACCAGGAGAAAGTCTCATCGGTCAGAGGAATCTCCACTTTCACCTTCTTGCCGGCGGGCACGAACACCCGCTTGTAGCCGCGCAGGGTGCGCACGGGGCCCTCGGCATCTGCCGGCCGGGAGACATACAACTGCACCACCTCCTCGCCGTCACGCTTGCCAGTATTGCGCACCTTCACCACCACCTTGCCATCGCGAACACGCACGCGCCCGGTCTTGAAGGTGGTGTAGCTCAGGCCGTATCCGAAGTGCCACAGAGGCTCGCCGGAGAAGAATCGGTAAGTGTGCCCGGCCATGTTGTAGTCGGAGAAGTCCGGAAGTTGCGAAGTGCTCTTATAGAAGGTCAGGGGCAGTTTTCCGGAGGGATTCACATCCCCGAACAGCACGTCCGCAATCGCGGTCCCGCCCATCTGCCCGGGATACCAGGCCTGGAGGATGGCATCGCAGCATCCGGCCTCGTCCGTCAGGGCCATCGCGGAGCCGCTGAAGTTCACCAGGATAATCTTTTTCCCGGCCTTCGCCAGCGCGGCGATCAGATCCTTCTGCACGTCCGGCAGTTCGATCCGGGTGCGGTCGCCGCCCTCGAACCCCGGGAATCCGCCCGCATCGCCCTGCTCACCTTCCAGGAAGGGGGTGATGCCGGAAGCGAAGATAACTGTTCCGAACGGTTGCAGCCGCTCCAGCACCTCTTCCACCGGCTCGGCGCCATCCACATGCCCGCATCCTTTAACATATTCTACCTCGCCGAGCCGCTCCTTCAGCGCCGCCAGCAGCGTCACGGTTTCCTTGGGGATCGGGCTGTAGTTGCCCCACTGCATGGTGGTATCATCCGCATTCGGGCCTACCAGCGCCACCTTGCAATCTGCCTTCAGGGGGAGGATTCCGCCGCGGTTCTGCAGCAGTACCATAGTCTCCCGTGCCATCTTCAGCGCCAGCGCGCGATGCTCGGGGCCTTCCACGATGCTTTCGGGGAGATCCTTCCAGGGGTCGATGCCGTCGATTTCGCCAAGGCGGATGCGCGCTGCAATCACGCGGATTAGGTTGCGGTCGAGGTCCTTCTCGTCCAGCAAACCTGCCTCGATGGCCTCGGGGATGGCCTGATAGGCGTGCCCGCATTCCACGTCCACCCCGTATTTCACTGCCAGCGCCGCCGCCTCTGCCTTGGTATCCACGTACTCATGGCGCCCGCGGATATAAAAGTCCGCCACCGCCCAGTAGTCGGAGACGATCACTCC
>JAFZIX010000087.1 GCA_017554135.1 Bacteroidales bacterium
CGGCCATGGGTCGTTTCAGAAAATGAAATAAAGTTTTCGGGGAATGACAGTTCCCGATAAGGTTCGTCTTTACCAGATGTATGCACGTCGTTCCGGAGGCAAATACAGAATGTTGTCCCGGTCAACGTCATAAAGCTCGTACCACAGATCCGTATTCATTACTACGCCGTTCACTCTCAGGCGGGCGTGTGAATGGAGATCACTGCTGACCAGAATGCCGAACTTGGTATCATTGTACTGGATACGCCAGACATAGGCATAGGCTTCGTAGAACTTACGCAGCTGCTCTTTATAGCTCTCGCCAGTAAAACCTTGCGCTTCCAAGTGTGCCTTGTAGGCGTCTAAAACGGAGAGAAATCCGCCCAGATCGGCAATGTTTTCTGTCTGGGTGCGTTCACCATCACCATAGACCGAAGGGTTGCGTTCCTCATCCAAAAGCAGTTTGCTGTAACAAACGATGATATTCTGCTTGCGGTCGTCAAAGTTCATCCTGTCGGCCACCGTCCACCAGTTGTGCATCTTTCCGTACTTATCATAGGTAGAGCCTCGCGTATCAAATCCATGTGTAAACTCGTGGCCGATGGTGACGAATGCCGCATAATGGAACGCATCGCTCACCCCTTCGTCCGGCATGATGGGAGAAAGCAGCATGGCCGGGTAAATGAGTACACAATTAAAGTTGGGAACATACATGGCATTGACTATCGTAAGGTCCGCCGTTTCTATCTCATTGTTGCTGTTCATGAAAGACTGCGTGATGTAATACGAAAACACATCGTCGCCGCCCATCAGATGTTCCTTGAGTTTCAGAATACCCCGGTTGTTCCGGCAAACCGCCTCCGACAAGGTCTCGCATCCATCGTAGGATGCCAGGCAGTCAGGATACCACTTGTCGGGATATCCCACAAAGAGCCTGTAATTGTCCAGCTTGTCCAGCGCGTTCTGCCGGGTGGTCGAGCTCATCCAATCGACGTTTTCAATGCGCCTGCGGAGAGAAGCCTGGATTTCCTTGGTGACTCTCCGGTACTTGTCCTTGAGGCTCTGCGGCACAAACTGCTGTGCGAAATAGTAGGAAATCATATAGGACAAGGAAGCTCTGGCCTGCGAAACCGCATATTCCCTGGCCGTCACCGGAGTGGCATACAGACGGAAATAATCCCAATTATCCACCATAAAGTCATAGAGCTCGTCCAGGGACTTGTTCCAAAACGCCGACCAATACGACTCCAGTTCCGGCGTTGTCATAAACAAATCGGGGTTCATTCCCATTCCTTCTATGACACAGGTTGCAGCCGTCGCCGCATCTGCCTTGGTGGCGGCGAGAGGAATAAGGTTGTAGTTCCCTTCCTCATCGGCCTTAATTGAGGAGGTCAGCGGTTGCAGGACGCCCCTCATTTGCTCTTTTTCCCAAAATAGAGAAAAATTAATTGCGGGGAAGGGGACGCCTTCGACCATCATCTTGCCGATAGCGCGAAAAGCCTCCTCTTTGCTTTCGGGCCTTTTGACCGATGCCTTTTTCGCGTTAATGTAGGCGAGTTCCTTTTCCGGCTGTGTATAAATATGATCCAGCAGCTGATAGAAGCGCCCGATTTCAGGAACAGTTTTTTTCAACTGCTCCACGCGCTGCGCCATGGCGATATCGCCATTATACAACCCTCCGATGGTCTGGGCCGGATGAGGATTCTGTTCTTTCAGCCAGGCTCCGTTGCAATAATCAAAGAAACTGTCGCCGGGATCCACAGATGTGTCTTTTCCAGCTGCAAAGTCCTCAGGTGCGGGCTTGGAATCTGTTGCCGACGGCGTCGGGATATCCTTCCCGCAGGCAACGGCTGCCGCGAGAAGGATAAGCGTAATAAGTTTGAACTGCTTCATCGTAAGAAGAATTTATATGTTGTATGCTTTACTTGCGTGCTACTTGACGTAGCAAATGGATTGGCAGCGCTGGTAGTCGTATAGGGTGAGGCGGCGGAGGTGGTAGTAGGACAGCCAGTAGTTCTGGAGGCTGGCGATGCGGTTCTGGCGGGCGGACTGCCAGTAGGTCTGGGACATTGAGAGGTTGTAAACATCGGCCTGGCCCTTGATGAAGCGCTGGAGCGTTTGGGTATAGACGTCTTCGGCTATTTCCAAGGCATGCTCAGCCTTAGCTAAAAGGGCCTGCCGCTCGTTGAATTCCTCTACGCTGAATCGTACTTCCAGTTCGGTGTCGCGGGCGTTTTCTTCGGCTGCCCGTTCCGTGGCGTCCAGACGGCTGACGGCGGCTTCCCAGCTGTGTTTGCGTTTTCCCCCGTCGAAGAGAGGCACCGACAGTGTAACCACGACCATATCCTGCATCAACGGGTTGGCGTAGGCTGCAGCGAAGCGGTTGGGTATCTGGTTCAGACCCAGACTGACATCCAGGCTCAGGTTCAGGCTTTTCTGCACGCGGGCTCTTTCTGCGTCCCGCCGGGCTTCTTCCAAGGCTACCTGGTATTCGATGAAGTGGGGATTGTTTTCCCGCGCACAGGCTACGGCCTGGTCTATGTTCACCACCAGGGAGGACGGCACGGAAGGGATGACAAGCTCTATCTGAGCGCCTTTCTCCAGTCCCAGACAGACGGCCAGGTCTTCC
>JAFZIX010000088.1 GCA_017554135.1 Bacteroidales bacterium
CCATGCGCGTCATCGCAGACCACATCCGCGCCATTTCCTTCAGCATCGCCGACGGGCAGCTGCCCTCCAACGTCAAGGCCGGATATGTCATCCGCCGCATCCTGCGCCGTGCAGTGCGCTACGGCTACACCTTCCTCGGCTTCACCGAGCCCTTCCTCTGCCGCCTGGTTCCCCAGCTGATAGAGGATATGGGAGATGCCTACCCCGAGTTGAAGGCCCAGCAGAAACTCATCGAGAACGTCATCCGCGAAGAGGAACTCGCATTCCTGCGTACCCTCGACCGGGGCATCAAACTTCTGGACGATTATATGGCGAAGAACGCCGCTACCAAGGTGCTCCCCGGCACCGACGCGTTCGTGCTCTACGACACCTTCGGATTTCCCATCGACCTCACCGAACTCATCGCAGGCGAAAAGGGATTCAAGGTGGATCTGGAAGGTTTCCAGGTGGAACTCGGCAAGCAGAAGGAGCGTGCCCGCAACGCCACCGCCAATGAATTCGGGGACTGGACGGTCTACCATGAAGGCGAGGACGTGCAGTTCACCGGCTACGACACCGTGGAGCAGGCCGGCGCTCTGCTGCTGAAGAGCCGCAAGGTGGTTCAGAAGAACAAGGAAATGCTGCAGTTGGTATTCGACCGTACTCCTTTTTACGGAGAGATGGGCGGCGAAGTCGGGGATACCGGCATTGCGCTGGCTTCCGACGACGAGGAAATCAGGATCCTGAACACGGTGAAGGAAAACAACCTCACCATCCATATAGCGGACAAACTGCCCGCATGCCCCGAAGGCGAATTCACTCTCAAGGTGGATGCCGCCCGCAGGCAGAAGATTGCGAACAACCACAGTTGCACGCACCTGCTAGACCAGGCGCTGCGCGAGGTCGTGGGCACTCATGTGGAGCAGAAAGGTTCGTATGTCTGCGACAAGTATTTTCGCTTCGACTTCTCTCACTTCGAGAAACTTTCGGACGAGCAGATACATGCTGTCGAGACCCGCGTCAACGAGTTGATACGCAGCAACTTCCCTCTGGAAGAAAAGCGCGATGCCACCATGGCGGAAGCCAATGCGATGGGCGCTATCGCCCTTTTCGGAGAGAAGTACGGCGACCGTGTCCGCGTGGTGAAATTCGGCCCCAGCGTTGAACTCTGCGGAGGCTGCCATACATCCGCCACCGGCCATATCGGTCTCTTCAAGATTACCTCCGAGGCCGCCATCGCCGCAGGCATACGCCGCATCGAGGCGGTCACCGGCGCAGAGGCCGAGAATATGGTCTATACTCTCCAGGATATGGTGAAGACCGCCCGCGCTATGTTCAACAATGCTCCCGGCCTCACCGAAGCAATCCAGAAGATGATAGAGGAGAACGATAATTACAAGAAGCAGATAGCCGAAGTCGCGAAGGAGAAGACTCTCCAGTTGAAGAAGGGGCTGCTCGAGCACGCCGTGCAGATCAACGGGTATAACGTTGTGAAAATCAACGAGTCCCGCGACCTGACGATCCTCCGCGACGCGGCCACCATGCTGCAGAAAGAGGCTCAGAATCTGGTGATTGCCGCAGCGTTTGAAACCGGAGGCAAACCACAACTTCTGCTGATGTATTCGCAGGATCTCGTTGCCGCCGGCAAGAATGCCGGAGCCGACATCCGCGAAGCGGCCAAACTCATACAGGGCGGCGGCGGCGGCCAGCCCGGCCTCGCAACCGCTGGCGGCAAGGATATTGCAGGTCTTGCCGCAGCCCTCGATAAAATGCTCGAAAAGATTTGAAAAAGCTAGACCGCTTCATACTCAAGGCTTTCATAGGACCGTTCATAGCGATCCTGGTGATCGTTGTATTCATCCTGATGATGCAGTTCCTCTGGGTGTATATCGACGAACTCGTGGGTAAAGGCCTTGGTCTGGGCGTCGTGCTGGAATTTATGCTGCTGGGCGGATGCACCATCATGCCTCTCGCCCTTCCCCTGGCCACCCTGCTGGCATCCATGATGGTGCTGGGGCAGATGGGGGACCATAACGAGCTGATGGCCATCAAGAGTTCCGGAGTCTCCCTTGCCCGCGTGATGCTGCCGCTGATGCTGGCATCCGTCGTGATCAGCATCGGCGCGTTTTACGTGGGCAACAACCTGGTGCCTATCGCATGGAACGAGATTTACACCCTCCGGGATGATATCGGTCGCACCAAGAACGAGATAAAAATCCCCGCAGGAACCTTCTACGACGGTATCGACGGCTATGTGCTCCGCACGGAGACACAAGACGAAAAAGGTATGATGCACGGGGTGATGGTGTATGACCACACTTCCAACAAGGGCAATACCTCCCTGTCGCTGGCGGATTCCGCGATGATGAAGATGAGCAAGAACAAGGATTATCTCACCTTCACCCTATACAACGGCACCAATTACCAGGAGACCAATACCCGCCGGTACAGGGACACTACCCTGGAGCTCCAGCACATCAATTTCGACAAGCAGGAACTGATCATTCCGCTCAAGAACTACAGCTTCCAGAAGTCCGACAGCACACGTTTCGGAGACCAGGCCAAGGCGATGAGACTCAAGCAGTTGAAGGTGCAGAAGGATTCGTTGGAGAGGCTTGCGGACAATGCCCGGGAGAACCGTTACGCCAGCATGACTTTCGGCAATTTCAGTCTAAGAAACCAGCTGGATACGGCCAAGTTTGCGGAGCGGGAGCAATACAAGAATTATTTCGAGGACCCGTCCTATCTCAAGTGGGACAAGGTCTCCAGGAAGAAAAAGGCTTACGAAAAGGCAGCGGACGGCGCCGAGCGTCTCCAGGGCAGCCTGATGGCCTATACCAGCGAGGTGTATGAGTACTATTTCTACCTTCGCCGCACGAACATAGAACTACTTAAGAAGTTCGCGCAGGCGCTCGCGTGCCTGCTACTGTTCTTTATCGGAGCTCCTCTGGGTGCGTTCGTGCGCAAGGGCGCGCTGGGTGTGAGTGCCATCATCGCAGTGCTCTTCTTCGTGTTCTACTGGGTGGTGGATATCACCGGCATCAAGCTTGCCAGGGACGGTGCGGTGGGGGCGCCTTTGGGTACCTTCATATCTGCGTTGGTGCTCGGCCCGATCGGGGCATACCTGACCTCGCGGGCCATCAAGGACGCCACCCTTTTCAGCAACGATTCGCTGCTCAACCACTGGCGCAAGCTCAAGAGCCGGGTCGCGACCCTCTTCCGCCCGAAGCGCATAGTCTTCATGGGTACGCCCGAGTTCGCGGTGGCTTCGCTGGATGCGCTGATAAAGGCCCGCTACAAAGTGGTGGGTGTTGTTACCGTTGCCGACAAACCCAGCGGGCGCGGGCTCGAAGTGCACGAAAGTGCAGTCAAAAAATATGCGGTAGAGCATGGTCTGCCTGTGCTTCAGCCGGTCAAACTCAAGGATCCAGAGTTCCTGTCGGCACTGGCCGCTTGGAAGGCGGATCTCTTCGTGGTGGTGGCTTTCCGCATGCTGCCGGAGGAGGTCTGGAGCATGCCGAAGCTGGGTACTTTCAACCTGCATGCCGCCTTGCTGCCGCAGTATCGCGGAGCCGCTCCTATCAACTGGGCGGTTATCAATGGCGAGCGCATCACCGGCGTGACTACCTTCATGATAGATAAGGATATAGATACCGGCGGCATCATCCTCCGCCAGGATGTGCGTATCGGGCGCGAGGATACGGCCGGGGATGTGCATGACCGCCTGATGGAGGTGGGTGCGAAGTTGGTGGTGGAGACTACCGAGGGTTTGATCCAGCATACTGTGGAGACGCGTGTGCAGAGGTCGTTCATTCAGGGGTCGGAGGTGTTGAAGCCGGCTCCGAAGTTGACGAAGGAGAATACGCGTATCGACTGGAACCGCCCTGCGGAGCTTATTCGCAATTTTGTCCGCGGCCTCAACCCTTATCCCTCCGCCTGGACCACCCTCGTCCGCGATGGCGTTGCCACAGATGTCAAAATCTTCTCTGTCGTGGGGGCGCAGCAGGATACGCCCTCGCCGACCGCTGCGCGTTGTCATTCCGAGGAGGCCGTAAGGCCGACGAAGGAATCTGGTTCCATCATAGTGGATAATGGTAAATTGCTGGTAGCAGCCGCCGACGGCTGGCTGGAGGTTCGCGAGTTGCAGCTGGCAGGCAAGAAACGCATGGCGGCGGATGCCTTCCTGAGGGGATTCAGAGATATAGAAAACTGCAAATTCGTATAATGCCGAATTATGTATTCAACCCGATTACATTGCAGTACGAGGTCCGCGAAGAACCCCGCTACTACCGGTATATACGAAGCAGCCTCACAGTCATTGCGGTAGTAGGCCTCTGCATCCTATATTTCTGGCTCTGCACCTCCGTCTTCGGATGGGACATGCCCAAAACGGCCCGCCTCAAGAAAGAAAATGCCGAATGGCAATCTAAAATCGCACTGGCAGAGCGCCAGATGGATATCTGTGAAGAAACCCTGCAGGGTATCGAAGACCGGGATGATTTCGTCTACCGCTCAATATTTGGCATGAACGTGCTTCCGGCAGAGGTGAAGGAGGCCAAGCAGGCTCCGGATTCGGACCCGCTGACGGCCAGACTGAACGCCCTCACCAAGCGCGCTTACGTGCAGACGATGTCCCTGGACGAAGTTTATGGCATCGCGGTGAATGCGGGAGACATGGTGTCCCACATTCCTGCCGTGCCGCCCATCTTGCCGAAAAAGGGCTCCTACCGCATGGCAAGCCCCTTCGGATATCGAGTCGATCCTGTTTACGGCGGCATGCGCTTTCATGCCGGGCAGGACTTTGCCGCGGATGTGGGATATCCGGTCTATGTGACCGGGGACGGGGTGGTTGAAAAGGTGAATTACGGCTTCTCCGGATACGGAAACGAGATAATTATCGATCATGGTTTCGGCTATAAGACCCGCTATGCCCACCTCA
>JAFZIX010000089.1 GCA_017554135.1 Bacteroidales bacterium
TCAAGGAGCAGGCTCGCGAGCTTGCCAAGGAGAACCTGGATCAGGCAAGGGCCGATTTCCTGAAGCCCCATAATCAGAAGCCTGCCCAGCCTCAGCAGCCCCAGAAGCCCAAGATGCCTGAATATGAAGGCACAGTGGAGGCCACAGGGGTGCTGGAGTTGATGCCGGACGGATACGGATTCCTCCGTTCCTCCGACTACAACTACCTGAATTCTCCCGATGACATCTATGTTTCCCAGCAGCAGATCAAGCAGAACGGACTTAAGAACGGTGACACCGTCACCGGTGAAATACGTCCTCCACGCGAGGGAGATAAGTATTTCCCTCTGGTGCGTGTGAAATATGTCAACGGCCGCTCACCCCTGTTCATCAGGGACCGCGTTCCTTTCGACTTCCTCACTCCCCTCTTCCCGGACAGCAAGTTCAACCTCCTCGGCCACGGCCATATGAGCGATGTTTCCTGCCGCATCGTAGACCTCTTCTCCCCTATTGGAAAGGGCCAGCGCGGCCTGATAGTCGCCCAGCCGAAGACCGGTAAGACAATGCTGCTGAAGAGCAAAGCGAATGCAATCGCAGACAATCACCCTGAGGTTTACGAAATCGTCCTTCTGATAGACGAGCGCCCGGAGGAGGTCACCGACATGCAGCGCAGCGTCAAGGCGGAGGTGGTCGCATCTACCTTCGACGAACCTGCCGAAAGGCACGTCAAGGTTGCAAATATGGTACTTGAGAAGGCTCGCAGGCTGGTGGAATGCGGGCACGACGTGGTTATCCTACTGGACTCCATTACGCGTCTGGCACGTGCCTATAATACCGTTCAGCCCGCCTCCGGAAAGGTTCTTACTGGTGGTGTGGACGCCAACGCCCTGCAGAAGCCCAAGCGTTTCTTCGGTGCTGCGCGTAATATCGAAGGCGGCGGTTCCCTTACCATCCTTGCCACGGCTCTCACCGAGACCGGTTCCAAGATGGACGATGTCATCTTCGAAGAATTCAAGGGCACCGGCAACATGGAACTTCAGTTGGACAGGAACCTCAGCAACCGCCGCATCTTCCCTTCGGTCAACGTGATCCTTTCCGGCACCCGCCGCGACGATCTCCTTCTCCCGAAGGAAAAGGCACAGCGCATCTGGATCCTTCGCAAGCTGCTTGCAGAGATGAATCCTCTCGAGGCCATGAACTTCATGCTCCAGCTGATGGACGAGTACAAGAGCAACGACGCTCTGCTTGACAATATGAACAAGGTTACGCCGCGCGAGGCAAAGTACTACGACACCTACTAGTTCATGTTCAGGTACGACGATACGATATGCGCACCGGCCACCTCCGTGGGAGCCGGTGCCATTTCCATTATACGGATGAGCGGTACGGATGCCCTCCGCATCACGGATGAGGTGGTGCGCTTCAGCAGCGGCACGGCCCTGGGCTCGAAGGGATACACCCTGAAGTTCGGCCGCATTCCGGATGTGGACGAGGTGCTGGTGAGCATCTTCCGCGCTCCCCATTCTTATACCGGGGAGGATTCCGTGGAAATCAGCTGCCATGCATCGTCGTTTGTGGTATCGCGTATCCTGGAATTGATAATTGTCGCCGGCGCACGCAGCGCAGAGCCCGGGGAATTCACCCGCCGTGCATTTGTGAACGGCAAGATGGATTTGGCCCAGGCAGAAGCGGTTGCAGACCTGATTTCCGCTGGTTCTGAGGCTGCCCACAGAGTGGCGGTGAATCAGCTTCGCGGGAAGTACTCTCTCGAACTGAGGGGGCTTCGTGACGAGCTTCTGCATCTGGCCACCCTGCTAGAACTTGAGCTCGATTTCAGCGAGGAGGATGTAGAATTCGCAGACCGTTCGCGATTGAGGGCCCTGCTGGATGAGGTTTCCGCTCATGTGGCCCGTTTGTGCGATTCTTTCCGAACCGGGAATGCAATTAAGAAGGGCGTGCCTGTCGCAATCGTAGGTGCGGTTAATTCAGGCAAGAGTACCCTGTTGAATGCGCTTCTGGGTGAGGACAGGGCGATAGTATCCGATATTCCCGGAACTACCCGCGATACCGTGGAAGAAGTAATGGTGCTGGACGGGGTGCAGTTCCGTTTCATCGATACCGCCGGAATCCGCGAAGCATCCGACAGCGTGGAGAAAATAGGCATAGAACGCTCCCTCAAGAGCCTGTCGCAGGCCGAGGTGGTTCTTGGTGTGCTGGATGGCTGCGCTTCGCCGGAAGAGGCCGGGAAAGCCGCTGCGCAGATTTCTTCGCGCATCTCCCCTGCCCAGACTCTGATAATGCTATTCAATAAAGCGGATCTGGTGCCGGAAGTGCCGGCCGGCTTCCCTGCCTGCGATTTGAAGATATCCGCCAGGACCGGCGAAGGTCTGGAGGAATTGAAGCGCAGGATTGCTTCTTCTTATACTGTGGCTTCCGCCTCCGCTGATGCCACCCTGGTCACCAACCTCCGCCACTACGAGGCCCTTTCCCGCGCCCGCGAAAACCTCGCTTTTGTCAGCAAGGGCCTCGACCTCGGCACCCCCTCCGACCTCCTCGCTGAAGACCTTCGCGCGGCCATCCGCGAACTCGGTTCAATCTTCGGTGAAATCGCCCCAGACGAGGTTCTCGGTCGCATTTTTGCGAACTTCTGCATCGGAAAGTAGTTTTTATCACGTAACTAATTGATAATCAATTGTGCATGCAAGTATTTATCCATTTTTGCACAACCACTGCACAACATATATTATTTGAAAGTCATAAAAATCTCGATGAACCCTTATAAAAGGTCATTTTCGGTTGTGCGGTTATAGGAGATTGCAGAAGATTTAGTGAGATTGCACCACTTGATCATTAAGAAGTGAGTATCGAATAGAATGCGTATCTTTGTTTCGATAAATCGGAATTTACACTATAATGGCTCCTAAATCTCCTCGTACTGCTATGATAGTTACTATCGTTATTATCGCTGTCACTTTCCTTTTCGTGGTGGGTGTAATGCTGGCTTATTGGCCCAAGGGTATCTCGGTCAACGAGAACGACACAATCGAGTTGGGCACGTACATAGGCAAGCCGCAACTTATTCCTACTGATGAACTATCCATCATCGAAATGCCAGAGGGCCTGTTGACCCATCTGATCAGGA
>JAFZIX010000090.1 GCA_017554135.1 Bacteroidales bacterium
GCGGAAGCGACGACTTCGAGAAAGACCCGACCCGCCAGTGCAATATCCTCAACGAGTGGCTCCAGGTATTCGTGGACGCGGTCCGCGCCACGGGCGGAAACAACAGCACCCGCTGGCTGGGCATCGCCCCCTATGCTGCCAATCCCATCCATGCGAAATACCTGGTCCTGCCCGAAGACCCCGCCGGACGCCTGATGGTTTCCTTCCACTACTACGACCCCTCCGGCTTCACCGTGGGAGACGAGCAGTACTCCGACTGGGGACACACCGGAAAGCCCGGCCTGAAGGCCGATAAAGGAGACGAAGACTATGTCCGGCATACCTTCGAGGACCTTATAGAGAGATACGTAAAGAAGAATATCCCCGTTTATCTGGGCGAGTACGGCTGCTCCATGCGGGACAGGAAGGACGAACGCGCCTGGAACTTCTACCTCTACTGGCTGGAATACGTGACCAAAGCGGCCCGCACTTACGGCTTCCCGGCCGCCATCTGGGACAGCGGCGGAAAGGACCGCCCCGGCCAGGAGAAGCACTGCTATACCAACCACGGAACCGGAGCCTTCCTCTCTTCCGGCCGGGAGCCCATCGAGACGGTCCTCAGAGCCTGGACGTCAGACGACCCCACCTACACCCTCCAGTCCGTCTACGACCGCGCCCCTTCCAAGGAATAAAACGTCCGTAAAATTCACCATATCACGAAAATAGGTGAAAAAAATTTCATTTTGTTTTGCATGTAACTGAAATTTAGTTACATTTGCACATGGGAACAAAAGAAAAACTGTTAGAGCGGCTAAAACGCCTGCCAACGGACTTCACATTTGATGAAGCCGAGAGACTGTTGACTTTGTTCGGATACGTAAAATCCAACAAGGGCAAGACTTCCGGATCCAAGGTTATGTTCATAGACGGACAGAACCGCAAGATCTTACTGCACAAACCCCACCCGGGAAATGTTTTGAAAAAATATGCCCTGAAGGAAATTCTTGACAAACTATTCAGAAACGGGAACAATTAATTGATTATGAACACACTAAAATATAAAGGATATGTTGGTTCGGTCGCATATAGCGAACCCGACAAAGTCTTCTTTGGAAAACTGGAAGGAATTGATGACCTTGTGAACTATGAAGGGGAATCCGTAAAAGAACTTACGGATGCCTTCCACGAAGCCGTTGACGATTATCTTATCTTTTGCGAAGAGCATGGCGTCAAGCCCGAAAAAAGCTATACCGGGGCGTTTAATGTCCGTATTGCGCCCGATACCCACCGTGACATTGCCAACATGGCGGCAGAGGCCGGCATCTCCATCAACGCTTTCGTAAAACGCGCGCTCGCAGAAGCCGTCAAACATCCTTGGGTGGAACCCGGATCCCTTGTTCAGGGATATGGCGCCGAAGAAGCCGAGCCCGCCATGGTCATGGAGTCCGAAGGCCCCCGCTATGGTACCCAGGAAGAGCTCGAGCTCACCATACCGGCAAAGGACGTTGCCTTCGCTAAAGATCTGGCCAAACGAATGGGCTGGGAACTGCACCAGAAATAGGGCAGCTATTCCTTCTTCAGTTCAATCGCCGGATTCGTCCTTGCCGCCTTCAATACCTGCCAGATGACTGAGACAAAGGCGATAAGACCGGTGAGCAGCACGGCAACCACAAATATCCACCAATATCCCTCCAGCCTGTAAATGAAGTCTTTCAGATATTCCTGAGCCGCATAAACGGCAATCGGAATGCCGATAATGCAGGCTATGCCGACAAGCACCATATAGTCCCAGATTGTTCTCCAGGCTTCTGTATCCACCGTGCCGCCAAAAACCTTCCGCACGGCGATGTTGTGCGCTTTCTCATCGGCATAAAAGGTACTCATGGCCAGAAGGTCCAGGAGCGAAAGAAGGAGCGCCAGCGCCATGAAGACCTCCATCAGCCGCATATTGTTTCGCGCGGGCCTCAGCGCCTTCTCATAGAACTCCGTCAGATAGCCGTTGGCGAGTTCGAAATAGACCATATTGTCTTTCTTCCAGGTCTCGTAGACCTCCACAATCTGCTTCTGGGCCTCCTCATGGTCGCCGCCAATCTCCATCAGGATGCCGTAGGTATAAGGATTAGCGGCTGGAATGTTCTCTACAAGCACGGCCATGTCCTCTTTTGCACCCATGTTGCTGAGCGACACGGGAAAATCGGCAATGACACCACCCATGTTTTCGCAGTTCTGCATCCGCTGGCGCAGTGTCTCAATCTCATAATATTCTTCAGTGAATCCAGTCGCCGCAAAGGCCGATTCACCAAACCAGACGGTATTGTTCACGGGGGCATGATAATCGGCCTGCATCTCAAAGCCCAGCATGTCGAAGGCGTCTTTGTCCATGTGGTATACGCGATAGAGGATATCCTTGTCATCCACCGTTTTGCTGTACTGACCGTTCCCTTGCTGGCCGGGCACCTGAACCGCAAGGCCTGTTTTCTCAACGAAGGGCAGCGCCTCCAGCGAACTCCGCAAAGACGCCAGGCCGAAGGACGCGGATTGCAGGAAATACTTGTTGTCGATATCGACATAGACCGGCCGGTTCAGCGATTTCCGGTACTGCGCTTCCATGACGATGGCAAGGGCAATTAGCACCACCGACAGCGCATTCTGCAGGACGATAAATACCCTGCTGAAAGTCATTTTGCTCTGCGCCCGGAAGTTCCCTCGGACCACGTCGATGGGCTTCCATCGGCTGGAAAACAGGGCTGGCAGGAGCCCCGCCAGGAACCCGACTACCAGCACCAGGCCGATGAAAATAGCAATGTATTTGGGCGTGAACTGGATCCGGATGGCTATGTCCGGATCGTTCAGGAGGTGGTTCACTGCGGGCGCCCACCAGATAGCCAGAAGAACGGATACGGCAAAGCACACCAGCGTAAAGAGCAGGGATTCCAGGATTCTACGGCCGAAAACGGAGGTCTGTGAAGCGCCGATAAGCCGCCTTGTGGCCATCTCCCGCGCCCTTTTGGCACTGAGCGCCATGTTCAGGTTGATATAGTTGAACACCGCGCTGACGAGGAGGAGCAACACCGCCGCGAGCAGCAGGTCCAAGGTCCGTTTATCGCTGTGAGCGATATTTCCCGAGACGGAGGTGCCACTTTGCGCATCCCCGAATATAAGTTCATCCAGTCTGTATATCCGGACGCCTTGCAGGAAAGAAGATCCGTAAAACTCGTATAGACTCTTGCAGACCGCCACGGCCTTCTCTTCCAATGCGTTCCTGTCGGCCCCCGGACGAAGTTTCACAAAGGTACATACGCTGCCAAACTGGTCGTTTGGGTCGGAAAAAGCCTTGACGGGCCCGTCAATGGAAAGGACGACATCGGCATAATCGAAAAGCGTAGACTTCCAGTCCCGCATGATGGCAGCGACGGTAAAGGAGTCTTTCCCCAATTTCCAGCTGTCTCCGACTTTCAGGCCGGACTTGTGCGCAAACTCCTCGCTGACAATCATATTGCCGGCATCGGACAGGACGTCAGGCCCGCCATCTACAAATTTCAGATTAGGGAACAGTTCAAAGAAATGCCGGTCTGCCGTAACAATCTTGGTCTGCAGGATCCCCTCATCCGGAAAGGCCAAATAATCCACCAGAGACAGCCTGCCTGCCATTTCCACCTCCGGAGCAGCCTCTTTGATAGCATCCGTGAAAGTGTAAGTGAGTCCCAGTTGGTCCGGCTGGCCGTCCTCCACCATCGCAAAAGTATAGACATCCCTCCAGTTCGGGTTCTCGTACTTGACCTCGAACTGCTGCACCACATAGCTGCCGATGATAATTACAAACGCCAGGCTCACCGCCAGCCCCACCGCCTCGATAGCGGTGTATAACTTGTTGCGGGACAAGAATTTTAGATAACTCTTCATTTTTTACTTGGTTTGTAACTAAAATTTAGTTACATTTGCATATGAGTACTAAAGAAAAATTTTATTGAAACGCATTTATAGACAATTACTTGATGATGGAAAAATTGAAGAACAAAGTAAAAACGCTTAAATACAAAGGGTATTTCGGATCAGTTGAATTCAGCGAAGAGGACAATCTCCTTTTCGGTGAGATACTTGGCATTAATGGTCTTGTAAATTATGAAGGAAAGACGATGCAGGAACTCACCGATTCCTTCCACGAAGCTGTTGAGGATTATCTGGCTTTTTGCAGTGACCACGGTTGGACTCCCCAGAAAAGTTTTTCCGGAGCATTCAATGTCCGTATTGCTCCCGACACGCATCGAGAAATCGCCAACCTGGCAGCAGAGGCAGGCATTTCCATCAATGCCTTTGTCAAACGCGCACTGGCAGAGGCCGTCAAGCACCCGTGGGTGGAGCCCGGTTCCCTGGTAACAGGATACAGCGCAGAACAAGCAGAACCGGCCATGCTTATGGAGCC
>JAFZIX010000091.1 GCA_017554135.1 Bacteroidales bacterium
GCCCGAGGCCGCCGACCTTCATCTCCACGAAACCCTTGCCATCGTGGAATTCGACAATCTTATAGGTAGGAGCAACGGCATCGATGGCATCCATCCCGTAGTCTTTCTGCAAAGCCAGCCATGCCAGACGCTGCCCGACCTCCTGCTTGCGGCAAGGATGGATAGTGCCGTATTCCCCTATGTCAGTGGTAGTTACATAGCCGGCGTGCGACAAGCCTTCCACCGCTTTCTCCTGCGCTTCGCAGAGATAACCGCTATGCGTCTTGCGCCCGTTATCATAAGGATAAGGAGCGATCTGCACGCAGTAGAAAGGAGCGTCCGGCACCTGGAAATCCTCCCGCATCATTTTCACATAAGAGCGCTGGAGATTCACGTACTGGTCCGGCCAGGCGCGGTTCTGCTCGCCCTGATACCAGATTATCCCCTTGAAAGTGAAGGGGATGAGCGGCGCCACCTGCCCGTTATAGAGCAGAGACGGATCGTGGTATTTATGCTTCACCGGGTGCTTGCCGGTCAGATGCCCGATATCTACCTTCGGATACTCCTTCTCGAACACCTCCTGCTTGATCCAGGTCTCGATGCTGCTGCCGCCCCAGGAACTGACTATGATGCCCACGGGGATGTCCAGGGCATTCTGGAGGGCATCGGCGAAGAAGTATGCGGTCGCGCTGGTGACTGCCACGTTGTTGGGGGTGTTCTTCTCCCAACTGCCGGCGCAACTGTCCTGCACGGCAATCGAACTCTGTTTCTTGATATTGCAGATGCGGATGGGGCGGGATGCCTTGGCACTAACGATGTACTTGGTGCCGTCTTTGGCAGGCTGGGAGCCATAACCCTTCATCGGCATCTCCATATTAGACTGGCCGGATGCGAACCAGACCTCGCCGATCAGCACATCCTTCAAAACGGTCTTGTCACCATCGGAAATCACGATTTCATAGGGCCCGCCGGCGGCAGGAGTCTGCACGCGCACCAGCCAGCGCCCGGTCTGCGAATCTGCAACCGCGCTGACCTTCTTCTTGTCCCAGGAGGTCTTGACGGTCACGGTCTTGCCGGGATCGGCCTTGCCGAAAATGGCGGCGGAGGTCTTCTGCTGCAGCACCATGTTATCGCCTATCACGGGCGGCAGGGTGACTTTTGCGAACAGGCTCGTGCTCAAAAGCAGGAGCGCAAACAGGAAGGATATTTTTCTCATATTTTAAGGATTGAATACTTTACAGTGCCTTTGGAACCGGACAGGACCACGGTGTACCTGCCTGGAGCAAGGCCGGAAACGTTTATCACATAAGGTGAATAAGGATCCGGTTTGATGCTGGCTGAATGAACGCAGCGCCCGGTGGAGTTGTATATCTGCACCTTCATTTGCGAAACGCTTACCGCCTGCACGCTCAGTTTGCTGGTCACCGTAGCAGGATAGACCTCCGCAATCTTCACACCGGTGGAATGGGCGCTGAAGCGGAAGGAATCCTTTATCGGCTCAGAATATGTGTCAGTTGCGCTGAAGCGGATCTCTCCGACGCCCGGGCCGGTGGCGGTCAGGGTAAGCACAGAACCGTCCAGTTGTGCGTTCAGAGGGCCTTCAACGGAAATAATGTCGTAAGTCAGTTGATCCCCATCCGGATCCCGGAACATATCTGCCAGGTCCAGCGTTTCCGCCGCGCCCACGGTCAGCACTCTGTCCGGGAACGCGCCTGCGACTATAGGGATGGTATTGCCTGCAAGATAATAACTTACACTGTGTGATGCGCTGCCGCCGAAGCCATCATCCACGCTGATCGAGGCAGTGTAATAGCCTGCGGGAGCGGCATCTCCCCGCACCGTCAGCCGGTAAGCCCCGGAGCCTTCGGAGGTCCACTCCGCAGCGGCGGAACCTGGATCCAGCGTTGCCGTCAACTCATCCTTGTCGGCATCGCAGCAAAGCATCAGCACACTGGCAGTCTCTTTGTACTTGATTGCGGAAGGCATCTCGCCATCCTGCTGAATCTCAGGCTGATTATTAGGCAGCAAGGTGTATAGGACCGAACCCTCCGTCGTGCAGATTCCATCAGAAACGGAAACGCTGGCAACATAGGATCCTGCCGGCGCGCCGTTGCCGTCTATGCTCAAAGTCAGCGTGCCTGCTCCGTCATCTTTCCACTCCGCGGCCTGGGAGCCGGAGGTCAGGGAAATGTCGAGGGCATCCCCATCCGGATCGGAGTATTTGAAGGTGAAGACCTTCTTTGCGTGATGGTCCAGAGACGCCATCATATAGTAGTCCGACGTGAGTACCGGCGCCGAATTTTTTCTGGGGCGAATGTGGCAGACGGTGTTGCCGGTGGTGACATATCGCCGGGCGGTATAACTGACGATGGTGAAATAATAGTCGGTATCGAAAACGGGATTCTGTATGACCTCGGAGACCTTCGCCCCGGGTGTCTTGCTCCTGCCGGGTATGGTGCGTACGGTCACTCCGGAGGGCAGGTTGAACGGGTCGGGATCCTCCAGCAGCGACGCATTCTTGCTCATCAGGAATAGGTTCTTGTAGACGTTCTGTTTCCCGTATCGCGGCATGGTCCAACTGACCTCGATGTTGTTTTCCGGGGTCTGGATGGCGGCGATATCAGTCACCGGCCCGGGCATGGGCGCTCCCGAGGCATAGAGGAAGGATCCGTATGCATCCACCATCGGGCCTATGTTCTTGCCGTGGCTCAGCGGCACATCGGTGTTGGCCCCGTTTATCATTATCTCCCGCAGCCGGTCCGGAGTGAAACCATCCCCTCC
>JAFZIX010000092.1 GCA_017554135.1 Bacteroidales bacterium
GGCGGTACCTGTAACCTTGAAGTCCATGTCACCGAGGTGGTCTTCGTCGCCGAGGATGTCGGTGAGGATGGCGTAACGGTCGTTGGGGCGCTCGGCGTCGGTAATCAGGCCCATTGCAACACCTGCGACGGGCTTCTTGATCTTAACGCCGGCATCCATCAGTGCGAGGCAGCCGCCACAAACGGATGCCATCGAAGATGAACCGTTGGATTCGAGGATATCGGAGACTACGCGGACTGCGTAAGGATTCTCGGGTGCGAGCGGAACCACAGGCTTGAGAGCGCGCATGGCGAGGTTGCCGTGGCCGATTTCGCGACGTCCGGTTGCTCGGATGGGCTTGGCCTCACCGGTGGCAAACGGAGGGAAGTTGTAGTGCAGAACGAACTGCTGGTCTTCCTGGATGAGGACTTCGTCCATCTCCTTCATATCCAACTTGGTGCCGAGGGTGACGGTCGCGAGCGACTGAGTCTCACCGCGGGTGAAGATGGCTGAACCGTGGGCGCAGGGGAGATAATCCACCTCGCACCAGATAGGACGGACCTCGTTGCAGGCACGGCCGTCGAGGCGCTTGCCCTCGTCGAGGATAAGGTTGCGCATGGCTTCCTTCTCGACCTCGTGATAGTAACGCTCCACGATGGGGGTCTTCTCTTCGAGTTCCTCCTCGGGGATGGTGGCCAGGAATTCTTCCTTGATGGCCTTGAAGCCGGCCTCGCGCTCGTGCTTGGGCTTTGCGGACTTGGCCAGTTCGTAGCACTTGTCGTAGCAGGACTTGCGGACGGCGACCTTCAGTTCCTCATCCTCAACATCGTGGGGATACTCGCGCTTGGGGCCGTCGGTGCCAAGTTCGTGCATGAGTTCTTTCTGCACGCGGCAGTGCTTCTTGATTTCTTCGTGGGCGACCTTGATAGCCTCGAGCATGTCTGCCTCGGAGACTTCCTTCATCTCACCTTCGACCATCATGATGTTCTCTTCGGTAGCAGCGACCATCAACTCGATATCGGCATCTGCCATCTGGCTGAAGTTGGGGTTGATAACCCACTCACCGTTGATGCGGCTGACGCGAACCTCGGAGATAGGACCTCCGAAGGGGAGGTCGGATGTAGCAAGTGCGCAGGAGGCGGCGAGCCCTGCAAGTGCGTCGGGCTGAACATCCTTCTCTGCGGAGATCAGGTTCACATAAACAAACACCTCGTTGTGGAAGTCCTCAGGCCACAGGGGGCGGATGGGACGGTCCACCAGGCGGGCGATGAGCACCTCATAGTCGGAGGGCTTGCTCTCGCGCTTCAAAAAACCTCCGGGGAAACGCCCTGCGGAGTAATACTTCTCGCGGTAGTCTACCGAGAGGGGAAGGAAATCCGTACCTTCCTTGACTTCGTCTGCTGCAGTCACGGTGGCAAGCAACATAGTGCCACCCATCTTCACGACTGCGGAACCGGCCGCCTGCTTGGCGAGTTTGCCGGTCTCGATTTCGATAACCCGACCGTCGGGTAATTCGATCTTCTTGTTGATTACGTTCATTTCTTCTTTATTGCGTCTTAGTTGCGTCAAAATAAGGGGGATGGGCCCCGGGCCCATCCCCCAAAGCATCGTGCTTATCGACGGAGACCTAACTCCTTGACAATGCTGCGGTACCTTTCAATGTCAACTTCCTTGAGGTAATCGAGGAGCTGACGGCGCTTGCCGACCAGACGGAGCAGGGAACGACGGGTAACCACGTCTTTCTTGTTCTGCTTCACATGCTCGGTAAGGTGTGCGATACGGTAGGAGAACAGTGCAATCTGGCTCTCAGGAGAACCGGTATCGGTGTTGGACTTTCCGTACTTTGCGAAAACTTCCTGCTTTTTCGCCGGCTGTAAATACTCTGCCATGTTTTTGCGTTTTATTTAGTTAATAATCAGGAATCTCCCGGAAAACCGGAAGGCTTGTTGCCGATGTGGTAAAATCGCTGTTCGCCACTTCGAACAAAAGCGCGCAAAGATAGGCATTTTTTCTTGAATACCAAAAATTTAGAAAGAATACTTTCTACCAGCGTCCGCCGGGGCCACCGCCGCTGCTGGTATAAGTGCTCAGCGTGACTGCGGAGCCGTTGCTTACAGTGCCGCCGATCACGCCATAACCGTCGAAAATCTCGGTGCCGCCTGTGACGCTGACATTAGATTTCACTTCCGGTTTGGATGACCCGGAAACCACCAGTTTGGTGCCTCCGCTGGAGGGAGTCTTGAACACGTAGGTGTTATCCCCGACTGTCAGGGAGTAGTATTTATTTGTAGTCCAGGAGGATGCCTGGTAGCATGTCTGGGAGAGGCTGGCGCCGGATTCCAGTCCGCCGAGGGCGAAGATCGTGCCGCCGGTCACGTAGAGTTTGAATCCTCCTTCGGTGTTTGCATCAATGGCAAGTTCCGGAGAACTCTTTCCGCATGCATAAACGACGCCTCCCTTGATGTAGAAGTTGCCGTTGGCATCCAGACCATCGTTGCCGAGTGAGATGCCGCACACCAGTCCGTCCTCGATGGTGAAGGTGCTGGCGCTGTTGATGGCATCGTCGCCCTTGCTCCAGGCATATACTTCGCCGCCCTTGATGGTCAGGGTCTTTTTGACTTCGATTGCTTCTGCATTGGTGCAGTTTACGGTAATCTTGCCGCCGGAGACCACGAAGTCGCCGGAGAAATCGGAGAAAGTGTGCTCATTCTTCTTGACCGCCCAGCCTATCTTGATTCCCTTGGATTTCTTTTCGTCCGAGACTCCATTGAGGGTGTAGGACAGTTTCTGGCCGGTGGTGGTGATGTTGATGGTGCCGCCGCTGAC
>JAFZIX010000093.1 GCA_017554135.1 Bacteroidales bacterium
CGTCCTACGGCGTCTATCTCGTCGATGAAGACTATGCAGGGGGCCTTTTCCTTGGCCTGGGCGAAGAGGTCGCGTACGCGGCTTGCACCGACGCCTACGAACATCTCTACGAAGTCGGAACCGCTGATGGAGAAGAAAGGTACGTTCGCCTCCCCTGCCACAGCCTTGGCGAGCAAGGTCTTACCTGTTCCGGGAGGGCCTACCAGGAGGGCGCCCTTGGGGATTTTACCGCCGAGAGCGGTATATTTCTTCGGATTCTTCAGGAAATCGACTATTTCCATGACCTCCTCCTTCGCCCCGTAGAGACCCGCAACATCCTTGAATGTAACATTGACGGTATTCTTGTCTGCAAGTTTGCCTGTGGAACGGCCTACGTTGAAGATGCCGCCGCCGGGGCCGCCCTGGCCTTTTCCGCCCACTGCACCCATCCCACGGAACATCCACACCCACATCAGAATCAGCAGCACGGGCCAGATCAGCCATTCCAGCATATTGCGCCATACCTTTGAGTCGTTTTCAATGATTAGTTTGACGGGAGTGGCCTCGGGGTTTGAAATCGTCAATTCCGAATTCAGATTCTCCAATTCCGCTTCGGCGTAGAACTTGTCGGATGCATACCAGTAGAAGTGAGGGGATTTTGCCGGGACCTGCGCCATGGGGAACATGTCGGCATATTTACCTAAAGACTCAGGTTTAATCGTAACGCTGCCTTTGTAGTCGTTACGGACAAAGTGGATCTCTTTCACGTCTCCGCTTAAAACCATCTGCTTGACGACCTCCCATTCAGTTTTCTGGGGAGCGGGTGATGAGTTTCTGTACAACAGATATCCTATGCCCAGGATTACAATAAAGTATATCCATGAGAAATTGATGCGGATGACGGTCTTCTTATTCTGTTTTTTAGCCATTTGCGATATTAATTGTAACTTTGCGTTATCTTACAAATATAATGACAAAAATGAAACAATCATACGGTTGCGGAGCAATAGAGTGGCTTGACTGCACAGATTCAACGAATTTGGATGTACGGCGCAGGCTCCATACTCTTGACAATTTGTCAGTTATAGCTGCAAGATTCCAGACTGCCGGTCGTGGACAGGGAGATCATATCTGGGTATCTCCCGAGGCGGAAAACCTCACTTTCAGTTTACTCATGCGTTTCGGCGAAGGCGGTCTTTCTCCCCTGCCGGCCATGGAAGCGGTGCGTATCACCCATACCGCCACCCTGGCGCTTCATTCTTTCCTTGCAGAGGAGGGGGTGGAAGCACGCATAAAGTGGCCAAATGATATCTGGGTCGGGGATCGCAAGATTTGCGGAATGCTGATAGAGAACATCCTGGACGGGGCAAATGTTGCCTGCAGTATCGTAGGCATTGGCCTGAACCTGAATCAGAAAGAGTTCGATCCTTCACTTCCCAATCCCGTTTCCCTATACCAGTTGACCGGATGCACTTATCCTCTGGAGACCACGCTGATTCGTCTCTACAAAGAAATTTGCCGCCGGGCGGCCCAATTGGACACATCCGACGGCAGATACGAGTTGGAAAGGAATTTCAATAAGTACGTTTTTCACCTCGAAGCCGGGCAATAGCCTCCGCCGGGTCATCAGCCTTGAAGACTGAACTGCCCGCCACGAAAATGCTCGCACCGGCATCTTTCAACAGTTGCACGTTATCGTCGCTCACTCCCCCGTCCACTTCGATGGGAGCATCATTACCACGTCGCTTCAACTCTGCTTTGAGGGTTTTGATGCGTTTCAGACTGTCCGGGATGAACTTCTGCCCGCCGAAACCCGCGAATACCGACATGATCAGGAAGAAATCCGCCTGGCCGATATAAGGGAAAAGATTCTCCACGGGGATGTCCGGGTTGATCACCAGTCCGGCCTTCATGCCGTTTGCACGGATATCTGCCAGGATGGCTGCGGTATCCTCTTTGGCGGCCTCCTGATGAAAACTCATCATCTTCACGCCGATTTCTGCGCAACGCTTCACCCAGCGCTCGGGGTGCACTACCATAAAATGCGCGTCCATGGGGATGCTGGCAATCTTTGACACGGCCTCCACCACGGGGAAACCGAAAGATATATTGGGAACGAAAGTGCCGTCCATGATATCCAGGTGGATAATGTCGGCGCTGGCGTTCAGCATTTCGATGTCTTTCCCGAGATTGGCGAAATCTGCGGAAAGGATGGAAGGGGCTATTTGAAATTGCATACGATATCGTCCAGTAATTTAACGAATTTGTCCATGGATGCCAGTTCCAGTTTCTCTCCCGGGGCGTGCACTCCCCTGAGGGTGGGCCCGAAGGAAATCATGTCCAGATCCGGGAATTTCTCCAGGAAGAGCCCGCACTCCAGACCTGCGTGAATGGCCAGCACCAGAGGTTCCTGATTGAAAAGTTTGCGGTAACTCCTGACGCTTTGTTGAAGTATATGGGATTTCAGGTTGGGATTCCAGCCGGGATACTTGCTGTAGCATTCCACTTCTGCGCCAGCGTTTTTGAATATCTCTGCAACCTTTTCAACAAGGGCATCAAGTTCCGCTACCACGCTGCTGCGCTGGCTGGTAGCCACTTTTATCTTTCCAGCCTCCGGCATTGATACGGCTGCAAGATTGGTGGAAGTCTGCACCAGGCCTTCGATATCCGGACTCATCTTCTCCACTCCGTGAGGGCAGGCGGCCAGTGCACCCAACAGGGCATTGGCAGTCCTTGAATCTACCGCCTTGCCTCTTTTACGGGTTTCCTGCACGCTGAAATTGAGACCGGGCTCCGTGCTGGCGTATTCTACCTTTATTTTGTTGGCATATGCTCCGAAACGGCCTGCGATTCCTATGCTGTCCGGAGTCGCTATCACTGCCTTGCATTCTCTTGCTATGGCGTTGGATTTTCCGCCGCCTGTCAGGCTGATCAACTGGAAGCCGGAAGGGAGTTCTCCTGCAAGAAAGTCCGCCATTATCTTGACGGTGTTTGCACGGTGCTTGTTGATGTCGTCTCCGCTATGGCCGCCAATGCCTCCGTCAATCTTGAGTTCCAGTTTCTTGCTCCCGAGATGCACCCTTTCTGGCTTGTATCTGAAATATGCATCAGTATGCTCCCCACCTGCACAGCCTATGAACAACTGGCCTTCATCCTCGGAATCCAGATTAATCAGAGTTTTTCCAGTGAAGAAACCCTCCTGCAGGGCATTGGCACCATCCATCCCGGTCTCCTCGGAAATGGTAAACAGGCTTTCGATCCGTCCGGCTGGAGTATCGCTCTCCATCAGTGCCAGGCAGGCTGCTATGCCTATGCCGTCGTCGGCTCCGAGGGTGGTGTTCTTCGCGATCATCCATCCGTCTTCTATCTCGTAGGGAATCGCTTCCTTGCCGAAATCGAAGTCAAAGCCTTCGTTTTTCTCGCAGACCATGTCCTGGTGGGCCTGAAGCACGATTGTGGGAACGCCCTCTTTGCCAGGGGCTGCAGGCTTGATAATCAGCACATTGCCGATTTCATCTTTCTTGAATTCGAGGGAATGATCCTCCGCCCATTTGCAAAGATAAGCCGTGATCGGGCCTTCCTTCCCCGATTCGCGGGGGATGCGCGTTATATCCTTGAAGATATCAAGTACGGATTCCGAAGTCATATTTAAAAGGTATATTAAATTCTAGCGGAAAGAAGGCGTGAGCATCTGTTCCAGATCGTTCACGTACTTCTTAAAGGTTTTATCTGTAGCCATCAGGTCTGTGACTGTTGCACAGGCATGCAGCACGGTGGCGTGATCTTTACCGCCGGTTTCCGCTCCGATGGTGGAGAGGGAGCAGTTGGGCATCAGATTCCTGCTGAGATACATCGAAATCTGGCGGGCCTGCACTATCTGGCGTTTGCGGGACATCGAAAGGAGGTTCTCCCTGGTGATGTTGAAATAGTCGCAGACTGTCTTCTGCACTTTGTCGATCGTGACATGGCCGCTGTCCGGGCCGACGATACGTTTGGTGACCCTGGAGGCGAGTTCCACGGAGTTCGCTTCCTTGGAAAGGGCGGAATATGCGGCCACGGAGATAAGAGCGCCTTCCAACTCACGGAAATTGGTCTGGATGTTGGATGCCAGATATTCCAGCACATCTTCCCCTATATTCATACCCTCGCGGAACGCGCGCGCCTTGAGCATTGCAAGACGAGTGTCGTAGTCCGGATGGGTAAGTTCTACGGAAAGGCCCCATTTGAACCTTGAAAGCAGGCGGTCTTCGAAACTCTGAAGTTCTGCGGGAGAACGGTCCGATGTGAGAATCAACTGCTTCGAGTTCTGGTGCAGATGATTGAAGATGTTGAAGAAGGCGTTCTGGTTGCCCTGGCCTACAAGATCCTGGATGTCGTCTATGATGAGGACATCTATCTTCATATAATAGGCAAGGAAGTCCGTCAGTTTGTTGCGGACGAACACCGCATCCATATACTGTGTCTTGAACTCGTTGCCGGTGACGTAGAGCACGACCAGGTCGGGATACTTCTCTTTGATTGCGAGACCTATTGCATTGGCGACATGCGTTTTGCCGAGCCCGGGACCTCCGAAGATGAACAGAGGGTTGAAAGGAGTCTTGCCCGGATTGCGGGCAATGTCCGAACCGGCGGAGATGGCAAGACGGTTGCAATCCCCCGAAACGAGGTTCTGAAAGTTATATACGGGCAGGAGCCGGGGATCTATCTGGATCTTCTGCAGACCCGGGTACACGAAAGGACCCGGATTACCTGCCGGCTGGTAACTGCTGATGTTGACGGACCTGTTGATAGGCGGATTTCCGGGGCCTTCGGGAAGGCGCATGGCCTGCTGGTTGGCCACCGGGCGGATGAGGTAATTGAGCCTGGCGTCCGCGCCTATCACCCTCTTCAAAGTTTTCTTGATGACATCAAGGTAAGATTCTTCAAGGTATTCGCGGAAAAAGTCAGAAGGAACCTCTACGGTGAGTGTGGAATCAATAAGGGAAACCGGCCTGATTTTTTTAAACCAGGTGTCAAAGTGCTGTGGTTCAACTATCTGCGAAATTATCTGCAGACAGTTGTTCCAACGGTCTATATGATTCCCTATATTTTCCATAGAAATTTATGTGCAAAAATGGTTAAAAAAAAAGCAAAAAATATTTTTTTAACTATTGCATATTAATTTTTTATGTCTTATATAAGGGAATCGATAGTTATGTTTTTGAACTGATGTATCTGGCTGATTATCAGCCAATTAACAATATGGAAACATAAACTGAAGGCCCTGTGGAGGGGGTGCCTTCAGATGCTTTTTTCTTTATTTAAAACGAGTTACGCCTTCGGCTGTCAATTTGACCATGAACGAGCCGGGATAATTTGCTTTAATGGCCACGTTTGCCTTCCGCGCTTCTTCTTCGGATTCAAAGATTCCTATAATATATTTGTTGAGTGAACCGATGTTGATGATAGTCGGTTCATAACCCATGAACATGGGGTCTGTGGAGGGGATTATCCGGCTGCTTGCAAATATCTGCGTTCCATACCTCACTGCTGCGACTGTCTCGTTCTGGACGGTCGGTTGAACGGTCTGCTGGGGAGTCGGTGCAGGAACGGCCGCGGGAGCAGGAGCGGAGGTTTCGTCTTTATGAAGATCGAG
>JAFZIX010000094.1 GCA_017554135.1 Bacteroidales bacterium
GTGGTTCGCCGCCCCGGCGCTTCGCTGGAAGGGTTGCTGGAGATAGTTGCTTCCGGAGAGGAGGTAGCACCTGTGGTTGGTAAGGCGACCGGCGTTATGCCCGCGCAGTTAGAGGCGGTGCTGCGGGCAGCGAAACACCTGCCGGAGGCCGCTGCGTTCCGTTTTGAAGTGGATGAGGCCACGGCCACCATCCGCATCCTCGGACCGTCATCTCCCCGCCGCTACCTCATCGACCTTGGCCAGGTGATCCTTGCCATACGCCTCAAAGCCGCTGAACTCCATCTTCGCGCCACCGTGGAAATCCGCCTTGACTCCACCATCTCACCCAACCCCCTCCTCGCCACGATTACTCTCTCTCATTAACAAGACTTGGTGTAAAATGTAATTCATTGGCATGTAATCAGTTACAGAAATCGCCTATGCATTATTACATAGGCGATTTCTGTAATCTCTTGATTGTTAATGATTTGCATTTTACGGTCCTTGGTTCTTGAATTCTTACAAGTGATGAAAAATGCAGGTATCTGCCAAGTGGCGAAAAAAGGCGGCCCGGATGGGTCGCCTTTGAGCCACTTGGCAGATTTGAACTCCCGACCTGCGCGTTACGAATGCGCTGCTCTACCGCTGAGCTAAAGTGGCATGCCGTTCACCGGGAACGGGACTGCAAATATAGTTATTTTTTTCGGCTAACCAAACTGACCAGAACCGACCCAAGCAAGCCCGCACATAACGAACCCAGCAAGACCGCGATCTTTCCGGCATCGCGAAGATGTGTCATGGTGGTTACATCATGCCCTGCAAAAGAAAGGGTATCCACGAATATCGACATAGTGAACCCTATACCACCCAGGCAGGCCACGGCGAAAAACATCGCCCAAGTGGCCCCGGAAGGCATCTCCCCAATCTTCGACTTGATAGCCAGCCAGCTGAATAGAGTAATCCCGACAGGCTTCCCGAGCAGCAATCCCAGGAAGATACCCATGCTCGCACTGCCCAGCGCCGCATCATAACTGAACACGTTGAAATAACTTATATCAGTTATCTCCACACCGGCATTTGCCAAAGCAAACACAGGCATAATCAGGAAATTCACCCAGGGCGACAGCGCCACTTCCAGGCGGTAAGTCATATCCATCGAGCCCTTCGCAATACTCCGCATCTTCTTAAGGCAATGCCTCTGCGGGCCGTTCGGGAATGTATTGGAAGGCACATCGGCAAACTCCGCGAACCTCCTCGAATACTTCGCCCACTTGTGCTCGAACTGTGACTTATTATAACGCGGCTTATTTGGAATAAGGAACGCCATCACCACACCGGACATGGTCGCGTGAATGCCTGAATAGTAGAACAGCACCCAAACCACAAATGCCAGCAGCAGATAGGGGAACAACGATTTCTCTCCCAATTGCTTGAGCAGATGTACCAGCAGGATAATCGCAGCAGCCACCCCAAGCAGCCAGAAGTTCAGCGAGCCTCCGTAAAACAGGGCTACCACCAGAATCGCAATCAGGTCGTCTGCAATCGCCAGGGCAGTTAAAAACACCTTCAGCGAAACAGGAACCTTATCCCCAAGCACCGATAAAATACATACCGCAAAGGCTATATCTGTTGCGGTAGGAATTCCCCATCCGGATGCCGCAACGGTGCCATGGTTGACCAGAGTATAAATCATCGCCGGAGCGATAACCCCGCCGAAAGCGGCAATCACCGGCAGCAAAGCCTTTCGGGGAGAAGACAACTCCCCATACGCCACCTCTCGCCGGATCTCCAGCCCCACGGTGAAGAAGAAAACCATCATCAGCACATCGTTGATGAGTTTTTCCACTGTCAGGTCCCGCGGGAAGAACAGGTTGATCGCCCCGTCCGGGCTGGCCATATGAAGGGTGAAAGTGGTATGCAGGAAGCTGTGATACAAATGTTTGGTTGCAGGGAGATTCGCCAGCAGCATGGCCAGCAACACGCACACAAGGAGAATCACCCCTTGTGCCCAGGGTTGCTTGGAAAAACGTTTGCTGCGTAAATCAAAATTGCGAATGCCCTTATTCCAAGTATAAATTGGAATCAGTCTCATCTCAAATCAGAAAAGTTTTCCATTGAATTTATCCTTCAGGCCCTGAAGTTCGTCGGCAGTTGCAGGGCGCTTCAGTGCCTCGTTTCTTTCTGCCTTGAACTGCTTCTCCAGTTTGGCGAACTGAGCCTTTGTATCAAGGGTGAAAGAGCCATCCTGGACCCATTTGAAATAAGATGCCTCTGTCTTCCACACATCGCGTGCAGTGCGACCCTTATGCTTGCCGAAGTTGATATAGACTTCGCCGTCGTCACCCTTGATCAGGTGCCCGGAGAAATCGACATATTTCCGTCCAACAAACGCTGAAAGCGACTGGACGTCGTTCTTCAGCACTTGCTCGCGGTATTTGTCCGGCTCCTTGTATCTGTCCAACTGGGCCTTCAGCACCTCGAAAGTCGCCAGGGTATCTGCCTCGGCGGCATGGGCGTTCTCGAAATCCTCACCTCCGCAGTAGAACCTGTAGGCCGCACGGAGATTCCTGGGCTCCATCGCATGGAAGATGTTCTGCACATCCACCATCAGAGGAGAGTGCAGGTCCACTTTCTCTATCTTGGAAAGCAGTTCCTGCGCTTCTGCCTTCTTATCTGCGGGGATGGAGAGCGCAGCGAGACGCGAACGGCAATACTGCTTCGCGCGCTCGAACTCTTCTGCCAGCATGGGCAGGTCAAACTTGGCGGAATTGAAACCGGCCAGGTCGCTGTTTTCCAGCCAGTCGGCAATCTCGCCGGCAACCTTCAAAAACAGAGGGCAATCCTTCAGCATGTCATCCGTCACACCGTTCACTGCGGAGGCTTCCGGGCTGATGTGGCGCTGGCAATTGTTCTCGTAGTCCCAGGGCTTGATTTTCCAGGTCTTGATTTTGGGCTCAGGCTCGCCGGGGAACGCTTTCACGAAACTCAATTCTATGATAGAGTCCGTTGGAATGCTAAGCCCCGTACTCTCGATATCGAAGAAAAGTAGAGGCCTCTTAAGATTCAGATCCATAACTGATTACGTTTAGGAAACCATGATCGGCATCAGGATGCCGCAGATCTTCTCGGTTTCGGCCTCCTCTTCCGAAGGCACTATCAGCGCAGCCCTGCGGGCATCGGCAAACTTCATCACCACGGTCTCGCAACCCATGTTGCTGAGAATCTCGATGAGGAAGGAAGATTTGAAGCCGATGGTAAGGTCGGTGCCGCTATAGTCGCAGTCCAGTTTCTCGTATGCTTCGGTGGCGAAGCCGAGGTCCTGGGCGGTAATTTCCAACTGGCCGGGCTTGAGGTCGAACTTGATATGGTTGGAAGCCTTGTTCGCGCAGACTGCCACACGGCGCACGGTGTTTAGGAGTTGTGCCCTGTCGATGCGGAGGACGTTGGCATTGTTCTGCGGGATGACATCGCGATAGCGGGGATATTTGCCCACCACGAGGCGGGTGACCATCAGCGTTTCGCCGAAGGTAAAGACCGCGGTGGCATTGTCGAAACTGATGGAAACATCTCCGCCTTCCCTGTCTACGATGGCCTTCAGCACTGCAGCGGGCTTTTTGTGGAGGATGAAGGATGCGGCGGCCTCTGCCTGCACTCCGTCGGTGGTGTAGCAGATGAGTTTATGGGAGTCCGATGCCACCAGGGTA
>JAFZIX010000009.1 GCA_017554135.1 Bacteroidales bacterium
GGTAACGTTGGAAGAGACCCTAATGTCCGTTACCTTGATGGAAATTCCGGAGGTGGCCCCGGCAGTAAAGTCGCCACATTCACACTTGCAACCACTGAGAGGTTCAGAGACCGCAGCGGAGAGACCAGAGAGAATACGGAATGGCACAACATCGTGGCTTGGCGCAATTCCGCAGACCTTGCAGAAAAGTTCATACACAAAGGAACAATGATTTACGTGGAGGGACGCCTCCGCACCAGGTCTTACACGGATCAGGCCGGTGTGCAGAAGTACACCACCGAGGTCGTGGCGGACAACATCCAGCTCCTCAGCCGCCGTCAGGACGAAGAGGGCGCTCCGGCACCTGCCCCGCAGTATGGCGCACAGCCCCGTCCGGCAGCCCAGCCTCAGAATTATCAGCCTGCCCCGGCATACCAGGCTCCCCAGTATGGCCAGCCGGCTCCTCCCATTCCGACTGCCGCTCCGGTTCAGCCCGCAACGGAAATTCCTGCCGGTCTTGAATCCGATCCCAGCGACGATCTTCCGTTCTAGTAGATTCCTTCGCTTCGCTCGGAATGACAGTAAAGAAGCATTGGAATGACAGTTAAAGTAGTAGTACAATGACCGAAAAAATACAAAAACTGATGAACGACAGTGCCCTGGCACGCTGGGGCGCTCTCGTCCTGATAGCGCTGATGATGTTCTTCGCGTACCTGTTCGCCGACATCCTCTCCCCGCTCAAATCCACACTTGAAAGCGTCCGCGGATGGGACAGCGCCACCTTCGGCACATACGCCGGCGGCGAATACTTCCTCAACGTGTTCTGCTTCTTCCTCATCTTCGCAGGAATCATCCTCGACAAGATGGGAGTCCGCTTCACCGGTATCCTCAGCGCAGGCCTGATGGTGGGCGGCGCATTCATTAAATATATCGGCGTGAGCGAGTGGTTCCAGGCTACGGATTTATGCGCATGGATGAATAGTTGGTGGACCTCGTTCCCCGCCAGCGCAAAGATGGCCACCCTGGGATTCATGATCTTCGGCATGGGCTGCGAAATGGGCGGCACCACCGTCTCCAAGGCCATCGCCAAGTGGTTCAAGGGCAAGGAGATGGCGATGGCGATGGGTGTGGAGATGAGTATCGCCCGCCTCGGCGTCTTCGCCGCGATGTGGCTGTCCCCCGCTATCTCCAAGGCAGCCGTGGATACCGTCGGAGCACCGGTGCTTGTCGGCGCCCTGCTGCTCTGCATAGGCCTGATCACCTTCACCTCCTTCACCCTGATGGACAAGAAGTTCGACAAGCAGCTTGAGGAAGTCGGCCAGAGCGACACTTCCAAGGCGGATGAATTCCAGATCAAAGACCTCGGGCTCGTGTTCCGTTCCAAGATGTTCTGGATCGTTTCCATCCTTTGCGTGCTCTACTATAGCGGCATTTTCCCCTTCCAGAAATTCGCTCCTAACTACCTCGAGGTCACCCTCGGAGTGGAGAACGATTTCGCCGCAAAGCTGTTCAGCGTGTTCCCCATCCTGGCTATGGTGCTGACTCCCTTCCTGGGCCTGTTCCTGGACAAGAAGGGCAAGGGCGCATCTATGCTGCTGGTCGGTGCCATCATTATGGTGGTATGCCACCTGAGTTTCGCTTTCCTGCTTCCCGTGGTCAAGTCTTCCGCACTCGCGGTGGTGCTGATCCTGGTTCTCGGAGTGAGTTTCTCGCTGGTACCTGCCGCCCTATGGCCAAGCGTGCCGAAGATTATCGACGAGAAGGTGCTGGGAAGTGCTTATTGCCTGATTTTCTGGGTTCAGAATATCGGTCTTTGGGGTGTTCCGCTCCTCATCGGCAATGTGGAGAAGGCCACGGGCGGCTATACCGTGCCTATGATTATTTTCGCCAGTTTCGGCGTTATCGCGTTTATTATCAGTATCCTTCTGAAAGTGGAAGACCGAAAGAAGGGGTACGGGTTGGAATTACCTAATATTAAATAGATTCCTTCGCTTCGCTCGGAATGACAGTGGAAAGCGGAATGACAGTTCCTAGAAAGTCTTTGTGCTGGCTGGCGTTGGCATGCCTGGTCGTGCCGATGTTCGGGTCGTACTTTTTCGACGATATGTTTTCGAGCATATCGTTCCTGTTCAGCGACCCGTCCCGGCTCGAACTGGGATGGGATGCTGCGGGGTACGGGCTCTACACCAGCGGCTATTCCGTGCTTTGCGTTTTCGGCGGGCTGATTGTCTGCGGGATGCTCCTCGACAAGTGGGGAGTGCGCATCACAGGGTCCATTTTCGTGGGATTGATGACTGCCGGGGCGGCGATGGTTGCCTGGGCGGTCAGCAGCGGGATGGCTCCCAAGGCTTCGCTGGCGCTGGCTTATGCCGGATGCATGGTGTTCGGCCTGGGTAGCGAAATCGCCGGTGTTGCGGTGACGCGTTCCATCGCGCGCTGGTTCAAGGATGGGCCGATGGCGTTTGCGATGGGTCTGCAGTTGGCGATTGCGCGTCTCGGCACGGCGGCGGCGCTGATTCTGGCGCCGCGGCTGGTTAGCACGAAGATTCCCGATCAGGTCGGGAATGACGTGCTGGCGGTCGGGAATGACGTCATTGCCGGCTTGACCGGCAATCCCGCGCACTTCTATACGCTGGCGGAGACGGCGCGGCCGGCATTCTTCGGGCTGGGGCTGCTGCTACTCGGGTGCATTCGGTGGGGGGTGTTTGTGGCGATGGATGCGAGGAGGTTCCCGAGGAGGGAGGGGATTCCCGATCAGGTCGGGAATGACGAGTGCGCAGGGAATGACGAGTGCGCAGGGAATGACGAGTCCTTCCGCCTTGCCGACGTCGGCAAAATACTGACCAACAAACGCTTCATCCTCATATCGCTGCTCTGCGTATTCTTCTACAGCAGCATAATCGCGTTCAAGAAATTCGCCGGGGCGATACTCGTGCCGCGCTTCGACATCCCCGCGGAAGCGGCCAGTTGGATGGTGAGCATGCTGCCGTTCGCAACGGTGATATTCGCGCCGCTCTTCGGCATACTGGTAGATACAATCGGCCACGGCACCCGCTGGATGCTGGGAGGATCTGTGCTTGCGCTGGCGGCGCACCTGCTGCTGGCCTTCGCACCCGCAGGGGTGCCCTTCTGGGGCTATCTGAGCATGGTATTCCTCGGCTTCGGCTACTCGCTGGTGCCCGCCGCAATGTGGCCGTCCGTCCCCAAAATCGTCCCGGACAAAGTGCTCGGCACCGCATATTCGCTCATCTACTGGATCCAGAACCTCGGCCTGATGCTCTTCAAGATGCTGGCCGGCGTAATTCTGGGCAAAGCAGCGGCAGGGAGCGGCCCGGTACACGTGGAACTGATGTTCGTCGGAGTATGCATAGTGGCACTTCTGACCTCCGGCCTGCTGCATAAAACCAAACTAAACTAAACCGCAATGTATCCCATCCTGGACAGAATAAACTCCCCCGCCGACCTCAAGGACCTCAACCTTAATGAGTTGAAGCAACTCTGCGCAGAAATCCGCCACTACATCATCGAGGTCTGCTCCCAGAATCCCGGTCACCTGGGATCGAGCCTCGGCGCGGTGGAACTCATAGTGGGATATCATTATGTATTCAACGCACCCACCGACAAGATAGTCTTCGACGTGGGGCACCAGGCATACGCTCATAAGATACTGACCGGCCGTCGCGAAGCCTTCCAGACCCTGCGCAGGGCAGGCGGCATCAGCGGTTTCCCCCGCAGGGACGAGAGCCCCTACGACTGCTTCGGGGTAGGCCATTCCTCCACCTCCGTATCCGCCGCCCTCGGGCTCGCGGAAGCCGCCCGCATCCAGGGCCGAAAGGAGAAGGTGGTGGCTCTGATCGGGGACGGAGCGCTCACCGGAGGCCTCGCATTCGAAGGGTTCAACAACGCCGGCGCGGCCAAGGCGGACCTGCTGGTGATCCTCAACGACAACGAAATCTCCATCGACCGCAACCTCGGCGGCATACACAACTACCTGCTGAAGGTAACCACCTCCCGCCGCTACAATCTCTTCAAGAGAAAGGTCTGGAATGCCCTGGGTGAGAGGAGCCTGCGCATGTGGATCCAGCGCTGGTGGCGCAGCCTCAAGTCCTGGGCGGTTAAGAAGACCGGCGGCGATTTTTTCGAGGCGATCGGCTTCCGCTATTTCGGGCCCATCGACGGCAACGACCTCGGCAGCGTCATCAACGCCCTGCAGCGCATCAAAGATATCCCAGGCCCCCGCGTGCTGCACTGCAACACCGTGAAAGGCAAGGGTTTCCCGGCCTCCGAGGAGGACCCCTTCACCTGGCACGCCCCCGGCAAATTCGACCCGGAAACCGGCAAGCGCATCTCCGGCCCCTATCCCGCCGACCGCTATCAGGATGTGTTCGGCGCCGTCCTCTGCGAACTCGCGGAGAAGGATGAGCGCGTGATCGGCATCACCCCGGCGATGGCCAGCGGCTGCGGCATGAGCGCATTCGCCAAGAAGTTCCCCGGGCGCTTCTTTGACGTGGGAATCGAGGAAGAGCATGCGGTAACCTTCTCCGCCGGCCTGGCCGCGGGCGGACTGCGTCCTTTCTGCAACATCTACTCCTCATTCGCGCAGCGTGCATTCGACCAGATAGTGCACGA
>JAFZIX010000095.1 GCA_017554135.1 Bacteroidales bacterium
AAGGTCCTACCCAAAAGACCAGCACCTTCCCCAAAAACCCTGAAAATTGGGGAAGGTCCTACCCAAAAGGCCTGTACCTTCCCCAAAAAAGAGCGAAAATGGGGAAGGTCGCACAAAGGTAGGTTTTGAAGATGGCCGAATATTTGCTAAATTCGCGAGTTATGGGATTTTTCAATTTTTTCGGAGATGACGAGCATCGGGTGTTCAATTACAAGCCGATGTACTACGATAAGGAAAAGGAAGAGCGGATGCGGAGGTTCAAGGCCGTAGACGGAAGTCTGGAGAAAGAGCAGAAGGACGGGGAATATGTTCCCGGTACCTATATACACGGGGCGTTCCGCGACGGGGGCTACCAAAGCACCCGCAACCGCATGAAGAAAGCGCACACCATCATCGGCATAGTCACCCTGCTGCTGATAGCGGCGGTGCTATATTATATCCTGAAATTCTATACGCTGCTATAATGGGAAAACTTAAGGTTCTGCCGGCAAATATTGCCAATATGATCGCCGCCGGAGAGGTGGTGCAGAGGCCCGCGTCCGTCGTCAAGGAACTGATGGAGAATGCGGTGGATGCCGGCGCCGACCAGGTGGACGTGGTGGTGAAGGATGCCGGCCGCACTTCTATCCAGGTGATAGACAATGGCGTGGGGATGAGCCCTGCCGACGCGGTGCTCTGCTTCGAGCGGCACGCCACTTCCAAGATCGCGGAGGCAGAGGATCTGCAGCGCATTACCAGTTACGGCTTCCGCGGAGAGGCCCTTGCCAGCATCGCCGCCGTGGCGGAGGTCTCCCTCAAAACCCGCCGCGCCGCCGATGAAACCGCCACCCAGGTGAGCATCAGCTAGCCCGGTGCCGTCAAGACAAGTTCCGTCGCCGCCCCTACCGGCAGCAACTTCCTCATCCGCAATATCTTCTACAACACCCCCGCGCGCCGCAAGTTCCTCAAAAGCGACAACGTGGAACTCAAGCACATTGTGGAGGAGTTCACCCGCATCGCCCTTACCCGGCCGGATGTGGGGTTCTCGCTGACTTCCAACGGGCGGGACATATTCCGCCTGCGCAAGGCCAAGTCCCTGAAATTCAGGGTGCTGGACCTGATGGGAGTGAGCGTGACCGGGGATCTGGTGGATATCAACGCCGAGACCTCGCTGGTGCGCGTGAGCGGATTCCTCGCCAGCCCGGACACCGCCCATAAGACGGTGGCGAACCAGTTTTTCTTCGTGAACGGCAGGTATTTTCGCAGCGCGTATCTGCACAAGGCGGTGATGAAGGCGTACGAGGAGTATCTCCCCGAAGGCTACACCCCTTCCTACTTCATCTGGCTGGAGGTGGCGCCCGAGTCGGTGGATGTGAATATCCACCCTACCAAGGCGGAGGTGAAGTTCGAGGAGGATTCGGTGATTTTCCAGACGATTTATGCCTGCGTGCGGGCGACTCTGGGCCGGAATGCCTTCGGCGAGGGGATAGATTTCAATACCGAGGGGCGCGTGGAGATGCCGCAGATGGGAAGCAGTTTCGAGGAGTATCGCGGGCCTGTGACGTCCGCGCCTGCTCCGCCGGTGGATCCGGCATACGACCCGTTCGCGCCGAATTTGGACTTCGATGCCGGCGCTTTCGAGCCATCCGCGCCAGGCAAAGAGCCCGGCAGTGTCCCACAAGGGGAGCCCAGTCCGGGCATTGCCTGGCCGAAGGCTCCCGTAGGCGAAAACGCCGGCTACGGCCGCCTGTTCGAAGAGCAGCAGGCCTTGCAGGCGCGGGCGATGGTCGTCAAGGGCCGATTCATCATAGCCCCATCTACCTCAGGCGTGCTGCTGGTGCATATCCGCCGTGCATGGGAACGCATCCTCTACGAAAAGACCCTGAAGGCCCTCTCGAAGAATGCTCCCGTGACGCAGACCGCCCTCTTCCCCGTGCAGGTGGAGGTAGGCGTCGCATCCCGCATCCTTTTCGACGAACATGCGGAAATGCTCGCATCCGTCGGCTTCGACATCACCCCCTTCGGCACCGATACAGTGGTGGTGAACGGCGTGCCCGAGGGCTATTCCTGCGAGCCCGGGAAGGTGCAGCAGATGGTGCAGGACATACTTTTGATTCTCTCCGACGAGACCTCCGGCGTGCCCGAAGTGGTGCGCGCCGCCTTGGCCGCAAAGTTTGCAACGCTTGGAAGCGTGAATGCCGAGGCGCCAAAGGATGCCGCTGATGCACAGAGACTTATAGATACCCTCTTCGCCTGCGAGAACTCCGAACTGACCGCTTCCGGAAAGAAGATTACGGCGGTTCTGTCGGTGGAGGATTTGGATAAAAGATTTTAAACGTTTATGCCATACATTCAAGAAGAAAGACGACAGCTGCCGATTACCGTGCACCTGATCATAATAAATGTAATATTCTACCTGGCCACGAAAGTGAACAGCGACTATATGTACTCGACCTTCGCGCTGTTCTACCCGGGCACTCCCTGGTTCAAACCACTTCAGCCGCTGACCTACATGTTCATGCACGGGGGCTTCTGGCACCTGTTCTTCAACATGTATTCGCTATACATTTTCGGGATGGCGGTGGAGCGGATCATGGGGAAGAAGCGCTACCTGATATTGTATTTCCTCTGCGGCCTGGCTGCAGCGGCGGCACAACTTGGGGTGCAGGCGCTCGACCCGGCCATCCAGAACGTGCCCACCGTGGGCGCATCCGGATGCATCTACGGAGTGATTATCGCCTTTGCGATGATCTTCCCGGAGGCCAAGCTGACCCTGATTTTCCCGCCCGTGACGCTTTCCGCCAAATGGATGGCCATCATCTTCATAGGCATCGAACTGTTCACCGGCATCACCGGCACCCAGGCTGGCGTGGCACACTTCGCCCATCTCGGCGGCGCGCTGGTAGGCTTCCTGCTGACCTGGTGGTGGTATAAACGACGTCCGAAAAATAGAGACCATAGTTATGTCCATTATGATTGATGCCGTTATCGCCGAAGCGCTTGAGGTTTTGAAACGCGGAGGTGTGATTTTGTATCCTACCGACACGGTCTGGGGGATTGGCTGCGATGCCACCAACGAGGCTGCGGTGGCGCGTGTATTTGATATCAAGCGCCGCAGCGAGGCCAAGTCGCTGGTGCTGCTGGCCTGCGATCTCGACATGGTTGCCAAGCATATCAAGGAGATTCCGAATATAGCGATCGACCTGGTGGAGGTGAACGACGCGCCAATGACCATCATCTATCCCGGGGCGCAGTATCTTGCGCCGAATGTGGTGGCGGAGGATGGCTCCGTGGGTATTCGCATTCCGCAGAATGATTTTTGCGTGAAGCTGGTGCGTAGATTGCGCCGGCCGCTGGTGTCGACTTCTGCCAATATTTCGGGCGAGGAGACGCCTGGGTGCTTTGCGGAGATTTCCCCGGAGATTGTTTCTGCGGTGGATTATGTGGTTCCGGCGGCGCTGGAGCGTGATTCTACCGGCCGCGCGTCGCAGATCATCAAGTTGGGTTTGCGCGGCGAGGTGGAAATTATCCGTCCGTAGTTTCTGTGCCGATGGAGTTGTTTTTTGCATATAAGATTGAGGATGGTTTCGCCTGGCTGGATGCCGAGGAGAGTGCGCATTGCGTGAGAGTGCTGCGGCATCGCGCCGGCGACAGCATCGCCGTCATTGCCAGCCCTTCCGTCATTGCCGGCCCTTCCGTCATTGCCGGCTCGACCGGCAATCCCTCCGCCGCGACGGGCAAAGGGCCCGTCTGTGGCCCACAAGGGGCCGCCAGTACGGGCATTGCCCGTCCGAATGCCAGCGCCCTGTACCACTGCGTGATCACCGACGATTCGCCGAAGGGCGTCGTGGTGCGGGTGGAATCCGTTCAGGAGGGCTGGGGCAGCCATCCATATTATCTGCGTATGGCAGTGTGCCCCACGAAGAACATCGACCGCTACGAGTGGTTCGTAGAGAAGGCCGTGGAACTGGGTGTAGATGAGATCGTGCCGGTGATCGGCGAACATTCGGAACGCCGCGTCGTTCGCATCGACCGCCTGCAAAAGATTGCCATCTCCGCCGCCAAACAAAGTTTGAAGGGCAGCATTCCGCACATCGCCGACCCCATCTCCGTCCTCAACTTCATCGCCTGTCATTCCGGCGTCCCTTGTCATTCCGGCGTCCCTTGTCATTCCGAGCATAGCGAAGGAATCCGCCTCATCGCCTACTGCTCTGACGACGTTGCCCCAAGAGGCTCAATCATAGATGCTCTCGCGGCAGCGTGCGAGAGCGTCACCATTTTAATCGGCCCGGAGGGAGATTTTGCGAAGGAAGAGGTGACGGCAGCGATCGCGGCCGGATTTGAGCCGGTGCATCTGGGCCCCAGCCGCCTCCGCACCGAAACCGCCGCCATCACCGCCGTCGAAGCCGTCTACCTCACCCTCGGCCTTTGCTCCCCCGCCTACGACAGCGAAACCGCCGGACGAATCTCCAAGAGCGCCGTTCCCGGCAAGTAATTAGCAATCAGCTACTTAAGCAAAAAGGGTATATGAAAAACAGGACACCCATTTTACTTAAATTACTAAGTACCAGCAAGTTACTGGGAACGGCCACCATGCTTCTCATGGCATGGGTATTGGTTGGATGTGGCAGGTCACGGTATTCGCAGTTCGGGGGGTATGCGCAGGGAGGAACGTGGAGTGTGAAGGCCAACTTAAAAGGCGTGAAGGAGAAGCCGAGGGAGATTCAGAAGCATATCGACGATATTCTATATGAGATAGATACGACTCTGTCCGGCTATAACAAGGCGTCGCAACTCAGCCGATTTAATGCCGGGGAGGCCGTCGAACCAAGTGCGATGTTCCGGGAGGTGCTGGGAGCGGCGCAGCGGTTCTACGAGGAGACGTATGGTGCCGTGGATTGTGCCGCCGGGGCCTTGTTCGACATATGGGGCTTCGGCTTCCGCACCGACTCCCTGCCTTCGGACGCCCAGATCAAAGAGACATTGGCTAATAGCGGGAAGGCCGTATGGTGCTCGATTCCGAACGACCTGCCACCCCCGGCTAGGGGGAGGGGCCCTTTAGGGAGGGGGTCGGAGGAACGAGACACCATACGGCCGCAACTGAATTTCAACGCCATAGCCCAGGGGTACAGTTGCGACAAGGTGGCAGCGTACCTGTATAGCATAGGAGTAAAAGACATGCTGGTGGATATAGGCGAGATTTTCTGCGACGGCCTCAACCCGCAGGGGAAGCCATGGCGCATAGGCATAGACCGGCCGAAGGATGGCAACAACACACCCGGGGCGGATATGCAGGCGATCCTGGAATCCAGCGGCGGACCGCAAGGCATTGTAACCTCCGGGAACTACCGCAAATTCTACATCAAAGACGGCATCAAATACTCCCACACAATCGACCCGAGAACCGGCTACCCCGTGCAGCATAACCTGCTGAGCGCCACCATTATAGCCTCCACGGCCATGGAGGCGGATGCATACGCCACCTACTGCATGGTGATAGGAACAGAAAAGGCGCAAGAGTTCATACTCTCGCGCCCTGATCTGGAAGGATGCCTGATTTCAGGGGAGATGCCCGATCAGGTCGGGCATGACGGAGTGAGCAACGTCTGGGTTTCCCCCGGATTCAAGCAGCAGTAATCTACTTCTTGCGGGTCATTTCACATCTTACTGATCCGTTCTCGTCTTCGTAGTTGAACAAGGCATTGTCGCCATCTACATCGAAGCCAAACGCTATCGGACTACCCCAAATGACGTGATCTGCTTCACTGGGGCCGGGCCAATCCTTGAATAGATTTTCTATCGAAGTGGCTTTTTCAGGCTCCTCTACGCCGACATACCTTGTCAGGACACCATCTTTACCATAGGTGAGGGTAATTTTGCCATCCTTGTAGGTATAGTTCCCCTTGTAGCGGACTCCCCATGCAGTGATGATAAGATCGGCCTTGCCGCCTTTGAGTTCAAGGTAAAGCCTTGCGGCCTGACCGCCATTCTCGTAGCAATACCACTGACCTTCCTCGGAAGCAGAATTTTCCTTGTTGCAACCTGCGAACAGCAGCATCATGGCTGCAGCCGCTAAAACAAATAACTTTTTCATATTGATAAATATTTAATTTATTGCTTTTCAAATTCAACAGGATCTGTCTGAATTACCGTAAGGAGTTTACCATTGACTTTGGCAACGGTCCATTCCCATTCATAAGGATTGGTTATCTCATACCAGCCGGCTGCATTCCAATTGGCCTCATCGACCGTATAGTAGTTATACCTGGTCGGATTCATATTCACAATCGCGAATGAATCATACTTCTTGCTTGCAGTCAGCGTCAGTATATTCTTGGAATGCTTCCATGTTCCTTCCTCCTTGGTGATTACAAGAACACTTTTCCACTCTCCGCTTGAATTATCGTAGTTATAGTAAATATAGCGGAGGGAATAATTGTTTCCATCGAAAGTAATCAGGTACTTGGTTAAGAAACCTCCCTCGCTATTGGGGACAAATCCATACCAGGAGCCTTTCAGATCATTTGCGGTGAGGCTCTGGCCATCCCCGTAAACCATATGGAAGACAAAACCGTCCCCATACATATCATCTCCCTTGGATTCCAGATCCATCGCCTCCTTTGTCAAAGACAGGACTTTATACTTATGGTTACCGAACTTCTCGGCGGATTCCACCCAATTGCCATCTTCAACGGGGCCACTTTCATCCCATGTGGCTCCACAGGTCCAGTATTTCTCTCCCTTGAAGGAAATGGTATTGTTTTCATAAGTGAAGGTGCCGGTTTCCTTCATGGGAGTAACGCCACCCACATGCCAGATGTATTTGTTCCCCTCGAAGGTGAGGTCCAGAGGATGATGGTTATCCATGATGGCGATCCATTTGCCTTCCAGGTCAGTAGTCTCGCCGGTCTTTCCTCCTTCCTTGTTGCAAGCCACTGCCAGCAGGGCAGCCACAGCGGCAATAAAGAACAATTTTTTCATAAAACAGATTTTGTGGTTTGGCACAAATATAAACAATCCGCCCTCAAAAAACAAAAGGGCGGATTGAAAAACTAACTAAAACCGTTGGAAATCAGGGAGTATACTCCAGGATATCCGAAGGCTGGCAGTCGAGCTCCCGGCAAAGGGCCTCGAGCGTGGAGATGCGAAGAGCCTTAACTTTGCCGGTCTTGAGGATCGACATATTGGAAGGTGTTATGCCGATCCGCGTGGCCAACTCGCCGGAACTCATTTTCCGGCGGGCCAGCATCACGTCTATATTGATCATTATCGGCATAACTACTTCTCCTTCGCGGTCTTTTCTTTAGGGGCAGGCTGCTCTTCGGGCTTCTCCGCATCCTTCTTCAGGTAGGAAGGAAGTTCCATTCCAGCCATCTTGAAGAGGTCGTTGAGCGGAGGTACGCTCTGCATCATCCCGGAGATGAAGTTGGAGGTTGCGGTCTTGCCGTTCACGGAGGAGCCGCCGTCCCACACGGTCACCTTGTCGATGTTGATGCCCTTGACAGCCTCGACCTGGGTCTTGACGAGTTCGGGCAGTTTGTCGGCGATCATCATCAGCACAGCCTTCTGGGCATCGCCCTCGGCAGCGCTCACCAACTGGTTGAAGCCCTGTGCCTGCTTGGTCAGTATCTCATAGACACCGCGGGCCTGGGCATCCATCTTGGCGTAGATGGCATCAGCCTCACCCTTTGCCTTGCGGCGCAACTGCTCTGCCACAGCCTCGGCCTCGATGATGGCCTTCTCCTTCTCGATCTGGGCAGAAACGACGATATTCGCTTCCTGAGTGGCCTTTTCGCGCTCGGCACGAGCCTGCTCAGCGTCACGCTCGCTCTGGTATGCCTCCTGCAGAGCCTTAGCGGCCTGCACCTTTTCAGCGGCGACAGCCACGCGGTCGGCCTCTGCGGTCTTCTGGCGGCGGAGAGCGTCGGAGTTTGCGATCTCGATCTTGGCATTGTTCTCACCCTTGACTGCGTCCGCATCAGCGGCAGCAACATTCACGCGGGTGTCCTTATCTGCCATTGCCTTACCGGTTTCACCGTAACGGTTCTGCTCTGCCACGCTCTTCTTAGCGTCGTTGATAGCTTTCGCGGCTGCCTCTTTACCGAGGGCCTCGATGTAGCCGGACTCATCCCGGATATCGGTGACGTTCACGTTGATGAGTTTCAGACCGATCTTGCGGAGTTCGGCCTCCACGTTCGCGGAAACGCTGGCGAGGAACTTATCGCGGTCGGCGTTGATTTCCTCGATATCCATCGTTGCGATGACGAGACGCAACTGACCGAAGAGGATATCGGTGGCGATGCTCTGGATGCTGTCGGTGGTGAGACCGAGCAAGCGTTCGGCAGCGTTCGTCATCACGTCAGCCTCAGTGCTGATACCGACGGTGAATCGGCAGGGCACGTCTACGCGGATGTTCTGCTTGGAAAGGGCGTTGGTGAGGTTGCACTCGATGGAGATGGGCTTGAGGTCCAGATATGCATAATCCTGGAAGACAGGCCAGATGAATGCGGCACCACCGTGGATGCACTTTGCAGAGGAGCGGCGACCGGTCTTACCGTAGATGACGAGGACCTTGTCGGAAGGGCAGCGGCGATAGCGCTTGAGGATGGCCGAAATCGTGATGAAGATAACGGCGACGATGATAAGGATAACGTAGATTTCCATAATATTATACTATAAATGAGTTCAATTCTTCTACCAAAAGGGTGCTTTCGTTGATTACTTCGACCACCTTGATGGGGGTGTCGGTCTTGATAGAGTCGCCATCTGTCAGGGCCTGATATTCCCGGACGGATCCGTTGATGGTAATCTGTATCTTTCCTTCGCCTTTGCGCTCTCCGGGGATGGTCAGATAGACCCTGCCGGTGCAGCCCACCGCCATGGTATTCACGTCGATGTTGCCGCTGGCCTGCATCTTGGCGAGCAGGCGGAAGAGATACATTACAATCGCCACCAGCACGATACCCACGAGAGTCGCGATGATGATGAGGACCGCCTTCGACTTCACGCTGTCCTTGAGCAGGATGGCTGTCCAGCCGAAGCCCAGGATGAAGTTGATGAAGTTGCGGAAGGTGTAGAGATTGATTCCTCCGCCGAGGTCACCTCCCAAATCGGAAGCGTCCATGTCGAAATCGGCGTTGGAATCCACATCCGCACCGATGAAGGTAAGGATGCTCTGGATAATGAATACGAGCGTCGCTGTGAGAGTTACCCCCCAGAGGATTTTGCTCAAAACACCAAGTGAAGACCACCAAATTACCATATTCCTTATATATTAAAAGTTATTTGCAGAAAACCAGTTGTCGTTGATTTTCTGCAAATATATAAAAAATTATTGAATTGCAACAATTATTTTAGAAATTTTTGCAATTAATTATTGATATCTACTTTCCATCGTATTTTCCCATGAAGAGGATGGCGCCGGTGCTGATTTCGCGGATCAGGTACATGAAGGGGCGGGTGGCGTAGAATTCAGGGATGACCTCAGCGCCGGGGTAGTAAGCAGACTCTTTCATGTCGATAACCGTGACCGCGGCGGCTTCGGAACCCTTCTCATCCACCTTGATCTTGGCCTTCTGGAACACCCTGGAAACATACAGAGGGTCTTCTGCCATCGCGGAGAAATCGGCCCCGCCTGTGAAGGCGAGTTTCATGCCAAGGGCCCCAAGGATTTCGTTCAAATCTATCTTGTTCTCGGTTTCGAACTTGGGGAGTTTGAGTTTGACGGTCCTTGAAGACATCCTCATCGAGCGGAAGGAATCCCCCGTCAGGGCCGCTGCCATATCGGAAAGCTTCTTTCCCTTGTCCGGCAGCAGCACCACCATCTGATAGGCGCTGTTGCCGTAGGACAGGCCCACCATCTGGAAGCCGTCTTCGGCACGGTAAAGCATCTCCGCCTGCTTGTTCATGTAGTCCACCTTGGCTTCGGTTTCATCCTCCCGGGTGAACTTGTCCGCCTTGGTGTCGCGAGCGTCGAATTTTATATTCTCGCACCATATCCCCTTGAAATAGATGGCATTCATCAGCAGGGCGTAGGTAGTAGGATCCAAGTCGTCGAGCAGCTTGGTAATCATCCCCTTGGTCTGCTTACTCGCCCAATCATTTATATAAGAAAGGGCGGCGGCGTTTTCGCTGCCGAAGTTGAAGCCCTTCGCGAGCGCGTCATAATAATTGGTAAGGGTGGAGATGTAGTCCTTTTTCAGGTGGGCCAGGGCCGTGTTAGCAATCAGGGCGTTGGCGATGTTCAGCGTCACGGTATTGTCCACCTCATAAAGTGCCTTTGTAAGATACTTGCAGAATTCGTTCACGTCCGCCATCTGTCCTGCACTGTAGCCGAGCAGGTTCAGTATTTCGGTCTGGGTTGTGCCCGCGGCCCCGTTGCAGAGCATCGAAAGTGCATATTCAATGCTGAGCGGAGACACCATAAAACTGGATTCCTGCTGCTTCAGCACCTGGCGATAGAGGTTGAAAGCGAATGTGTTTCCGGCCTGTACCAGGCCCTGCTGGGCCTTGGTCAGGGCGATGTCTTTCCGTTCAATAGGAGTGGTGTTATTGTCGTCCGAGTTTGCTTTATTGCAACTTGCCAGGCAGGCGATGGCGGCTATGGCCAGTATTAGTGTCATGTGTCTCATAACTGCAAATATAGGTATTTTTACTATCTTTGCGAACAATGACACAGTTCCACGGGAATATGAAAATGGCTGACCTCATCGAGGTCAATTACCACTTGCTGGCGGTGCTAACACGCTTCGGCATCGAGGGAGGATTCGGCGAGCGCACGGTGCGGGAAATCTGCGAAAAGAACCGGCTCGACCCAGACACCTTCATCCTCATCTGCAACGTATTCAGCAGCAAGGACTACCAGCCTTCCGAGGAGATTCTGCGCGACGGCCACATCGACGACATCCTCCGCTATCTGCATCAGAGCCACGACTACTACATGAACAACGCGCTGGTGCTGCTGGCATCCACCATCGAGGACCTCATCAAGCCTTGTGCGGATGCCCAGAAGAAGGTGATCTGGCAGTTCTTCGCGGACTACAAGTCGGAGTTGGACAAGCATTTCGCCAGTGAGGAGGGAGAGGTCATCCCCTATGTGCAGAACCTGCTGCTCGGCAAGCGCAATCCCCATTATTCCATCGACCGTTTCGAGGAGAACCATTCCAATATAGAAGAGAAACTTTCCGACCTCAAGAGCCTGATTCTCAAGAGTTTGCCGCCTGTGTGCGACGACCGCCTCCGGGTGCGCCTGCTCAACTACATCTTCGCCCTGCAGAACGATCTCGACTCCCACACCGCCATCGAAGACAACATCCTAGTGCCCATGGTGCGGCTGATAGAGAATCCATCCTACCATACACGTCCGGCAAAAGCGGCGCTGGCGGCGGACGAGGAGCGCGGGGAACTATCCGAGCGCGAGATAGAGATTCTGGTTAGCGTGGCGCAGGGCCTGCTGAACAAGGAGATCGCCGACCGCCACAACATCAGCATCAACACCGTCATCACCCACCGCAAGAACATCACCCGCAAAACCGGCATCAAAACCGTCGCCGGCCTCACGGTGTACGCCATCCTCAATGGCTACGTGGATATCAATTCTGTGAAATAGAGTATTCGCAGCCGCAGAAGGTCTGGTTGTAGAAGTTCTGCTCTTTTATGATTTCGTTCCGGCGGGGCTGGAGTCCGCCCTTGCGCCAGTTGCGTCCCCACCACTGAACTTTTGGCAGGTCTTCGACCATCCCCGGCAGACCTTCCGCCGCGTGATCGCAGGCCCAGCGGCCGGCTTCATCTACCTGTTCCAAACTCTTCCATCTTGAGGACGCCAGGCTGGTGGTGAGGGTGGAGAACCCGTGGGCGGCAGCATATCTGGCAGCACGCAAGAGGCGGAATCGGAAACATTCCAGGCAGCGCGGGCCGCGTTCGGGGGCATCCTCCCGCCCGGCAGCCACATCCTTCTGCCACTCCGCATGGTCGTAGTCATCATCTATCACCTCAATCCCATACTGCGCGGCATATCGCAGCACCTCGGCACGGCGCTTTTCATACTCCTCCTTATCATATATATTGGAATTGCTCCAGAAGATCGCGACACGCCCGGACACTGCCGCCGGCTCCAGCCCTGCAGCCCTGTACGCCTCCGCCAGAGCCTCCACAATGGCCCCGGAACACGGCGCACAACACACATGGAGAAGCAGGCGCCCCTTCGGCAACTCTTCCGGATTCAACATTCCTTTCATGACACAAAGGTAGATAATTATTTCTCCAGATGCTGCAGGTGTCCCGAAAAAAAGGGGACCTGCAGCAAAAAGTGGGGGTTTTTGACGCAGGTGTCCGTAAAAATGGGACACCTGCAGCACCCTTGAACGGACGGCAAGGAAGAAAGGGTGTCGGGCAATGTATTTTTTACTAAATTTGTGGAACAATCGGACTTATATGAAAAAGACAGTTTTGGTATCCGGCGGGGCCGGATTTATCGGAAGCCACGTAACCGTGGAACTCGTGCAGGCAGGGTATGACGTACTCATAGCCGACAACTTCAGCAATTGCGACGAAACCAACTACAAAGGCGTCTGCGCCATACTCGGCAAGCAGATGCCCCTCGTGAAGATGGACTTCTGCGACGCGAAGGCGGCAGACAAACTCTTCGCCGAAAACAAGATCGACGCAGTCATCCACTTCGCGGCCTTCAAGGCTGTGGGCGAGTCCGTGGCCGAGCCCCTCAAATACTACAAGAATAACCTGGAATCCTTCATGAACGTGCTCGAGGCGGCGCAGGCGCACGGCTGCACCAACGTGCTGTTCTCATCTTCCGCCACCGTCTATGGCGAGCCCGACGTGGTGCCGGTGACGGAGGAATCCCCCCGCAAGCCCGCCACATCCCCCTACGGCAATACCAAGCAGATGTGCGAGGATATCCTCCAGGACAGCGTGCGTGCCAGCGAAGGCAAACTGCACGGCATCCTGCTGCGCTACTTCAACCCTATCGGCGCGCATCCGACGGCCCTGATCGGGGAACTCCCCAGCGGCGTGCCCAACAACCTGGTGCCGTTCATCACCCAGACCGCCA
>JAFZIX010000096.1 GCA_017554135.1 Bacteroidales bacterium
ATGGACCAGCATCGGGGTTTTTAGTGCGGGGATGAGGCCGCTATTTAGATAACCTTTACGGGACAGAATCATTCCGACGGCGGTTAAAACGGCAATCGCCGCCACATAGTAGGGGCCGATGCCGAAAAAGGGAAGATGATCTTTCTGTTTCATAGCGATGGCAAAGGTATGCGGAATCATTTGCAACCCGGTTGCAAATGGAGCGCAGTACATTTTCACCATGAATTAAACTTTTAAACCAAAATTTATCGCATCAGTAGTATTGGCTCCACTACATTTTAACTGCGCCACTATTATTCGAGCATGCGCAACGGTTTGGCACTTTCTCGAACTAGCTTTGCAACAGATTTAAAACTGTTGAGCTATGTTCGAGATTATTGTTTCTGTTGCCCTGTATTTAGGCGCTCTGGTTCTTCTGGTTATGGGCGCTGTAGCCTACTGCAATCATGACCACGTTGTCACAGAACCGTAAGATTTCCACTGCGGTTCCCGGAATTTTTCGTATCTTCACGTATATGAAAGAACCGAGAGTTTATAATGGGATTGAGCGGCCGGAATTCACTCCGGAGCGTATCAGTGAGCTTCGTCCAGACGAGGTGTTTGTGTTTGGCAGCAACCTGGAAGGGATGCACAGCGGCGGCGCTGCGTGGGTGGCTTTCCAGAAGTTTGGTGCAGTGCTGGGATGCGGCGTGGGCCTGCGTGGTCAGAGCTATGCTATTCCTACCATGCAGGGCGGCGTGGAGACCATTGAACCGTACGTTTCTTCTTTCATCTCATATGCCAAGGAGCATCCGGAACTATTCTTCTATGTGACGCGTATCGGATGCGGCATTGCCGGCTTCCGGGACAAAGAAATCGCCCCGCTGTTCAGCGAGGCGGTTGGTCTTGAGAATGTGTGTCTGCCGGAGAGTTTTGTGAAAGTGCTGAAGTAGCAGAAAAACAGATGCGGGGCATAGACTGTCTGAATAATCGCCTAAAAACTTGTCAAAATATACAGAATTTGCTATATTTGGCGACAAAATGGAAAACTATGACACTGTCAGCTTTCATACGAAATCATGAAATACGAGGTCAGGTAGCCTTCCCGTTAAGCGAGGTACGGGAAGCAACCGGGCTGTCGGCCAAGACACTGGCTACAGAACTTCAGCGGCAAGTTGCCCACGGACGGATCATTATTCCCTACCGCGGCTTTTATGTCGTTGTGCCGCCGCAGTATGCACTTAAGGGTATCGTCCCCCCGACGTATTATATCCATGAACTGATGAAGTCTGTAGGCAAGCCTTATTATGTCTGCCTTCTGTCGGCAGCGGCCTTTCACGGAGCAGCGCATCAACGCGCGATGCAAACCCAGGTGATGACCGTAGCTCCGCGTATCAGGCCGTCGGGGATGAACAAGCAGCTGGACTGGAATTATCGGCAACAGATTCCTCAGGAGCTCTTGCTTTCGCGGAATGCCGAAATGGGAGTAGTACTTTACTCAAATGCAGAACTGACGGCCGTGGACTTGGTTCAGTTTGCCGGGCATGTGGGTGGTTATCAACGGGCTGCAACGGTTCTGTCAGAACTGATTGATGCTGTAGAGGCGTCCAAGATGGCAAAGGTATTCCCTTATACGACATCGGCCACAATCCAAAGGCTGGGATATATCCTGGAATTTGTTTTGGAGGAAAAGGAAAAGGCCGATGAACTGTACCAGCAACTCAAGGCTTATTCCCCCCGTTGGAAAAAGGTTCTCCTTAGCAATTGGGAAGCGGAAAACGGTGATGCCCAGGCCAACAGATGGCATGTAAACCCTAATATTGAAATTGAGATTGACGAAATATGATTGACCGAGCATCCATCATGGCCTGGAACGAGCAGGCTCCCTGGACTGAGCCTTCCATGGTTGAGCAGGATTTGATTATCTGCAAGGCATTGGTCTGCATATTCAGCGACGAGTTCCTCGCTGAGAATCTGGCGTTCCGTGGAGGGACGGCACTTCATAAGCTGTACCTGCAGCCACAGATCAGATACAGCGAGGATATCGACCTCGTGCAGATTCATCCTGGCCCAATCAAGCCCATCATGTTCCGGCTCGGAGAAGTACTCTCCTGGATGCCCGACAAAGTGACCAAGCAGAAAAAGTACAACAACACGATGCTGTTCCGCATGGAGTCAGAGGTGCCACCTGTCCAACCCATTCGCCTGAAGGTGGAAATTAACTGCTATGAGCATTTCAATGTACTTGGCCTGCAGAAGATTCCTTTTAGCGTAGACAATCCATGGTTCACAGGTAAATGCGAGTTGACGACATATTGCCTGGACGAACTTGTTGGCACCAAATTGAGGGCATTGTATCAGCGGAAGAAAGGGCGTGACCTGCTGGATTTACAGGTTGCACTGAACAGTGGAAAAATTAATGTTGACCGCGTATTAGAATGCTACCGTCAGTATATAGAGTATGTCGTAGAGAAGCAGCCAACGTACAAACAGTTTGTACAGAACATGGAACTGAAGATGCAAGATCCAGAATTCCTCGGCGATTCCGATATTCTGCTCCGTGAAGGAGCCGAGCCTTTCGATCCAGCCACTGCATACAATCTTATCAAAGAGCAGTTTATTGACAAGATGTCGGGCAAAAGAGACTGACCGAAATAATGCTTCCGAAGCGCTTTGTGAAGGTCCTGATATGGTGGCCCGATTTCACCGGCCTATCGTATCGTGACGTTGGTGACGCCCATGGGGCCGAAGGTATAGGTGCAGGAGAGGGCGAAGACTTCGTCGAGTTCTTTGCGGAGGGCGGCGGCGAGGGTGCCATCCCCTACTCCGTGGATGAAGATGATGCGGCGGCCGCGATGCTTGAGGTTTCCCCGGAGGACCTGGCGGAAGTAGTTCATCTGGAAGTCCGTGGCGGCCCATTCGGGGATACCGTCGCTGCCGGGAATGCGCTCGATGTGCAGGTCAACGGTGAGATCGCCGGTATTGTCTTCGACGACGGGTTCTTCCTTGGCGGCCTTGTGGCTGCGGGACGGGATTGCGTTGCGGAGGCGGCGGTCTTCATCGGCATTAATGGGGATGAACTCGCTGCGGACGGCACGGATGGGCAGGCCGTCGAGCTCCAGTTCGTAATAGCCTTTACCGAAGCCGATGATGGTGGCTGTATCGTTGGTGTCCATCATCCGGACCTTCTGGCCCATGACGAGGCCTTCGTTACGGGCGTGCTCCTCTTCTTTGCCCTTGAGCTCCACGGAACGCTTCCGCGGCTGGTTTTGCTGCGGTTTCTGCTCCGGTTCGGGCTCCAGGCTCTTCTTGATGACACGGAGGTCTTTGAGGTCGGTGAGTTTCATCTTCGGGAGACAAAGTTACTCTTTTTCGGAGAGAAATGTGTATCTTGGCATGATGAAACGAGTCAAGTACATGGGGTAAATTTCACGTAGAATAATGAAGATTGAGGAAGCCATGGTGTACCTGCTGGCCACGAGTCAGCATGGGATGAAGACGGAGCAGATTGCCAGGGAGCTGGAGCTGCGCGGTCTGGTGCCCAGGCGTGCCGGTAAGCCGCTGGATGGGAAGGTCATCGCGGCCATTGTCTATAAGCACCCGGAGATCTTCTGCTTCAATGAGGGGCGCGTGAGGCTGCTGATGTGAACTACTAGAACAACCAGGCGTAGATG
>JAFZIX010000097.1 GCA_017554135.1 Bacteroidales bacterium
ACGCCTCGGTATCCTTCAGGTCCACCAGAGACTCGAAGCAGGTTCCGGGCACATCCGGCACTTCCGGATTCACCAGACTCACGGTCCAGTTCTTTATCTCAAGCCCCTCGCTCTTCACAGGCAGCGGCTTATACTCGGGAGCCTTGCCACCCATCTTGTTGAACATGAAGATGAAACTCTCGGAAGGTCCGAAGTCGAAGTGCACACGACCGTTAGCAGGAATCTTCAAAGCGTATCTCTTGCCGTTTGCGGGATCGTATAGCCAGGCCTTGCGCCCCTTGGTTACGGAGGCGGGGAAGGTGATATCGGTGGATTTGCGATCCAGCCTGCTGGCATTCACGAAGAGGAAGAAATCGCTGCCGTCATCCATCTTATACTGGTTCTGCAGGAGGAAACGGTCAGGATCGCTGATGGTAATGGTGTGAGGGAGATTGTACTGCGCCATCACATCCTTGTACCACTCCAGGAAGTGGTCGCCTTCAGGCTTGGGCAGCAAAATCAAGCGTCCCGTGGCCTTCAGTTCCTCGACAATAGCCTGGATGCGCGCATCGCGAGCCTCGAAATCCCTCATGCCGACGGACTTCTCGGGCAGGGTCTCGATGCAGAACACGCGGCCGCCGCCGAGTACGAACTCACGGATCTTCTCCATGGCCTCGACGCTGGTGCCACGCACTTCAACGGTGAACAGCACGCTGTATTTCTTGGGGCCATAGCAGAGTTTGCCGTTCTTGACGGTAGCGCCCTCCAGAATGCTCTCGGAAACATAATCAGCACCGCCGCCGTTCTTATGGATAGCCTCCCAGACCAGCGAGGTGTAGGGTACGTTCAGTTTCACCGGGAAAGGCTCGGTCTGCACGCCCATGGTGGACCAGAGGTCCGCGTTGGCGGGAAGGATGGCGATGTCGGTGTACATATCCGCATTGCGCACGAGCGCACCTATGCGGGCACGATAGTCGTTCAGCAGTTTCCAGTAGGGCCACCAGGTATTCTTCTCATTGTAGTAACTGCCATACTGCACCCAGCCGGGGAACGGAGCATCCTTGGGAGAATAGTTGAATCCGTGCCAGACGGAGTGGGTGATGCCGGAGATGCAACTCATATCCGAACCGACCTTCAGGTATTCCAGAGAGGTGGAGAAAACGTTGTAGGTATTGGTCATCTCCTCCGCACTCACCAGGCGCTTGCCGGTCAGGTGGGCAGCGGAAGAAACATACTTGTCTATCATGGTATAGCCACGGCCGCGGCGGTAGTCTTCGTCTCCCATCTCCTCCCCCACGACGTGACGGAGCCAGTTGGTGGTCCAGGATTCACCTTCGGGGATGTCCAGGCCCATCGAAGGCTCGATCAGGAAAAAGCCGCAGCCATAGGCCTGGGCGCGGGATTTTACGCCCTTCTCGCGGGCCCACTGCTCATAAACCTTGAAGAAACGCTCTTCCAGCAGTTCTGCCTTGGTGACCTCGAAATCATAGCGCGCGCGGTTCACCTGGTTCTGGAACTTCTCTCCCTTGGCGCAGCCGTAGTTGAAGTCCTCGACCTCGCCGAGGCGGCGGAGTTTGAACATGGTGAAAGGCAGCCAGGGCAGGATGTCGTAGCCGCGGCGGGCCTTGAATTCCTCAGCGAAATCCGCCGTCCAGTTCGCGCCTTCGAGTTCCATGCTGTCCACGAAGAAAGCACGCAGATACTGCGACAGAGGGCCGAAGCGGGCCTCGAGTCGGTCGGACATGCGGTCCAGATATTTGCGCACGGCAACGGCATTCATATGGTCCAGGATAGGCCCGGCGGCACCGGGAGCGCCGTTGATGACGCTGGCGAAGGAGTTGTACTTCACCATATAATAGACCTGCCAGTTGCCAGAGGGGATCTTGATCTTCAGCACATTGTTCTTCACCTTTTCGGTGACGTCCTGGGCCTCCGAGAGATCGTTGATGGGATCCGGCACCAGCAACACCTTCAGCAATTCCGGCACCCGGCCTGCATTCGGGATGGTGGTCTTGGGATCCAGTTCCTTATATACATGGAAGAGGGACTTGTCGTAAAGAGCCCCGCCCCTGGCCTTATCGCAGTAGGTCAGAATCACGGATGCCCGCTCATCGCGCGGCAGCGTCTCGGCACCAAAGGGCCAGCCGGAGCCCACGATCAGGTCGCAGGTCATGCCAATCTTCTTCGCCTCGTCGAAGGCGACCGCCACCATATCTATCCATTCATCACTCAGCCAGGTGAGAGACTCTTTGCCAAGATCATCTCCCTTGGGGTTCGGGAAGGAGATAGGATTGATTTCCACGCCGGCGATGCCCGCTTCTTTGAGGAGGTTCATTTCCCTGCGGATTTCGGGTTCTTCCACCTTGTCCCCGTTCCACCACCAGCGCACATAGGGCCGGTAGGCGTCCTGAGGATTCTGGAATGCCTGGAATACGGCTTTAGAGTTTTCTGCCGATGCGGTCAGGGCCGCCAGCACAAGCGCCAGGGCCATTATCAATTTTTTCATTTATCTACGTGCTTTACTGGTGCGGGTTTGTCGGAGAAGATGTTAATGCAGTCGACTACCATGTTGATGTCGTCGGGCTTGTTGGTCCACTTCACGGCCACCTTGTGATTGCCAAGGGGCAGATCCCAGATGCCGCAGATTTCGCGGGACTGGCCGTTGCCGGCGCTGGGCAGAAGCACGGTCTTGTAGAGGCTGCCGTCCACCCAGACCTCGACGCGGGCCTGGTAATCCTTCACGTTATAGTTCTTGGGGAGGGTGAAATGATAAGTCAGAATGGCGCCCTTGCCGGTGAAAGCGTACTCGCCCATCTGCCAGGGAGTCTTCTTGATATCATATTTCGCCACCGGCCAATAGCCGTCGTAACTCTGCTCCAGGCGCACTGCCTGGGGTTTCTGCACCTTGATGGTGACGGTAGGTCCCTCAACATTACCTCCTCCCTGCTCAATCACCTGCAGTGCCTGCTTCAGGCTCATCTTGCATGCGCGGTTCAGGGAGATGTCGGTGTACTTGAAGTCCATATCCTCCACCTCATAGATGGGAGTCTTCCAGTAAGCGGGTATCTTGTTGAAGCCCAGCACTGTGCCGAGTATTCCGCCGGCGGAGGCCGGGTTGCAGTCGGAGTCGTAGCCGCAGCGGGTGGAGATGTCGATGGTGCGGTAGAAATTGCCGTTGCCGTAGAGCAGGCCGATGAGGATGTAGGCGCTGTTGATGACCGCGTCGATGTTGAAGGCGGAGTTGAAGCCGCTCGGGCAGCCTATATCATAGCCGTACTTCTCATTCGCCAGCGCCCAGGTGAGGTGCCAGTCGTCCGGGTATTTCTCCCACCATTTGATGACATCCGCCATGCACTTGTAGTACTTGCTCTGCGCGGGGATGGTCTTGAGGGCCTCCTTCACTATGAAGGGGATGTCGTCGGAGACGAAGGCGAGGGCGTACATGGCGGCCACATACACACCGCCGTACCAGCCGTCGCCATAGTTCATTATGTGGCCAATCTCGTCGGTGTACTTCACCGCGCTGTTGACCATTCCGGGGGCCATTATGCCGGCGTAGTCCGCCTCGATCTGGAAATCGATGTCATCCGCGTGGGCATTGTTCTTCCAGTGGCCGGATTCCGGGGGCATTATGCCCTGGAGGATGTTGTATCGTGCCTGGAGATTGGCGTGCCAGAGGGGATATCCGGCATAGGCGAAAGCCTTGGCGAAGGATTCCACCGGTGCGTCCAGTCCCTCGCGGTCGAAGACTTCCACGAAGGTGAGATCCATATAGACATCGTCGTACAGGCCAGGGGAATGCTCGTACCACCACTTGACGATATGCTCGTTCCAGTCGATGGGATACTGGTCCGGGATGAAGTTCGAGAACTTGAACTCCGTGGGGCCGCCGTAGGTGCAGCCTATCACCTGACCGGCCCAGGCACCGCGGATCTTATCCTGCAGAACCTGTTTGCTGATAGTGACTTCCGTCGGAAGAGTTTTAGCCTTTTTTGCCTTGGCATCGGCATCTTTGCCGGAGATGACTGTCAGTAACAGAATGCCTGCGGCCAATAGAAAGAAATTGCGGACTTTCATAAGTGTAGTATTGATACTACAAATATAGAAAAAGTCCGCAATAAAGTCAATCCGAGAAAACGGCATACGCCGGAGTGCGCATGTTATAGCCGGAACTCATCACGCTGCCGTAGGCGCCGGCACTGCGGATGGCGATCAGGTCCCCCCTGCGGGTTTCCGGCAGCACCCTGTCTTCCGCCAGCACATCCGCGCTCTCGCAAATGGGCCCGGCGATGTCATAGAGACGCAATTCTCGGCCTGCACCGTCCAGATTCTCTATCTTGTGATATGCTCCGTACAAAGCAGGGCGGAGAAGATCGTTCATGCCTGTATCGAGGATGACGAAGTTCTTCTTTTCCCCTTCCTTCACGAGGATTACGCGGGAAATCAGCGACACGCACTGCCCTACAATGGAGCGGCCGGGTTCGACATGGAGTTCCTGCCCGGGGCGCAAGGGAAGATTGTCCCTCAAGGTCTTGAACCAGAGATCGAATTCGGGGATGGCGTGGCTGTCGGGATTGTGATAGTCGATGCCGAGGCCGCCGCCCAGGTCGATGGTGGAAACCTTCAGGCCCTGCTCCTCGAAGTAATCGATGATTCCCTTCGCGCTGCGGCATTCGTTAGTGAACACGTTCTCCACGTCCGTTATCTGCGATCCGATATGGAAATGCAGGCCCTTGAAATCGAGGTGAGGGCTGTTTTTCAGCATCTCCACCGCCTTTCCCATGAAACGTTTCGGAATTCCGAACTTGTCCATTTCGAGGCCGGTGGTGATGAACTTGTGGGTTTTCGCATCCACTTCGGGATTTATCCTCAGCGACACGTTCGCCCTCAGGCCCTCTTTCGCGGCGATAGCCTCCAGAATCTCCAGTTCCTCCAGGGACTCGCAGTTGAAGGAGCCGATGCCGACCTTCATCGCGTAGAGAATTTCGGCATCGCTCTTTCCAACTCCTGCGAAAACTATCCCGGAAGGTTCGACCCCGTTCACTATCGACCAGCGCACCTCGTTTCCGCTGACGCAGTCGATGCCTATGCCCCTGTCTTTGATAACCTCCACCAGACGTTTCTCGGTGTTGGCCTTGATAGAGTAATGGACCTTTATATCGTACTTGCTTGCGGCCGCAACCACAGCATCCACCGTGCTGCGGAAAAGGTCCATATCATAGTACCAGAACGGAGTCTCGAGGGTAGCAACCCTCTCGGGATTCTTGAACTTCAGCATTATTTATAAAGGAAGCGTTTGATGCTCATCTTGGGGGTTTTCTCGAAGGGCTGAAGCACAACCTCGACCTTGGTGATCTGGCTGTATGCGGGCAGATGCCTGTTGGCACCGCGGCGCACCTGCTCGGGAATGTCGGAGATGGCTTCATCGTCCAGGCCGGCCTTCTTGATGCCGTCGGCATCGAGATAGACGAGGGCAACGAGTTTGCCGGCGCGGTCCACGACCACGCTCTCAGCCACGAACTGGCGCTGGTTGACGGCAGCTTCCACCTCTTCGGGATAGATATTCTGTCCGCTGGGGCCGAGGATCATGCTCTTCGAGCGGCCGCGGATAAAGACATTGCCCTGGGCATCGATGGTGCCGAGGTCTCCGGTGTGGAGATATCCGTCATCGGTGAAAACAGCGGAATCGGCCTCGGGATACTTGTAGTATCCGCTGCAGACGTTGGCGCCCTTTGCCTGGATTTCACCGGCGATATGCTCGGGATCTTCGGAATCGATGCGCACGTCGGCGCAGTCGACAGCCTTTCCGCAGGAGCCGGCTGCGTAGATAAACGGCTGTTCATAGGCAAGTAGCGGGGCTGCCTCGGTCATACCGTAACCGACGGTGTAAGGCAGTTTGATTTTCTGGAAGCAGCTTTCCACTTCCGGGTTCAGGGCGGCGCCTCCCATCACGAAGTCGCGCACCTTGCCGCCGAATGCGGCTTGAAGTTTTTCACCGACTTTCTTATAAATAAGTCCGCGCACACCGGGGATGGCGGTCAGGACCTTCATATACCATTTGCCGAGCACCGGCTTGATGGAAGATTTGTAAACCTTCTCCATCACGAGCGGGACCGTAATCACGATATAAGGCTGAACCTCCTGCATTGCCTTGAGCAGCAGTGAAGGTGAAGGAGTCTTGCCAAGATAGTATACGGTGACGCCGCTGATCAGCGGATAGAGGAACTCGTAGGTAAGTCCGTAGATATGGCCCATGGGGAGCATGGAGACGATGTTGTCCGCATTGCTGCAGGGGATGTAGCGCTGGCCGAAATCGATGGTTGCGCTGAAACACTCGTAGCGCAGCATGACACCCTTGGGGTTGCCGGTGGAACCGGAGGTATAGTTGATGACGCTGAGGTCCTTATCGTTGTCGATGGGATAATGAACGTCGGATGCCTTGAATCCCTTGGGGAACTTGGCCTTGAAGCGCTCGTCGATGGTGGTGTAGGACTTGACGAGGTCATTGTCCACACCCCACAGGGGCATAAGGTCGGCGAGGCTGATGACATAGCGCAGTTTGGGCATCTTCTTGACATCGAGTTTCTCGAAGAGTTCGGGGTCGGTGAAGAGGATCACGCTGTCGGAGTGGTCGGTCAGGCGTTCGACGGCCTCTGGAAGGAAGTCGGCGAGAAGCGGCACGACCACCGTCTCATAGGTATTGATTGCAAGGAACGAGAGTGCCCAGTTGGCGGAGTTCTTTCCGCAGAGGGTTATCTTTTCTCCTTTCTTGATGCCTACGCCTTCGAAGGCGAGGTGAAGACGTTCGATTTTGCGTGCAAGGTCAGCAAAGGTATACTGCTGTCCGTGGTAATCGCAGACTGCCAGTTCTTTCCACCATGTGTTCATGGATTTCTGCAGTTTGCTCAGGTAGTGTTCGGCCTTGGGGGCCGCAGGTCTTTTGTACATAATACTTTATTTATTAATGTTTTTAGATTCTTTCACTTCCTTCGGAAGTTCAGAATGACAATTCCTGTCATTCCGAGCCCGGAACGGGCGAAGGAATCTATACAAAAATACAGGCAAAACCGCGGCCGGCCAAGAGAATTGTGCGCGATGTGGTGAAATTTGATTAGATTTGTGGCGAAATTGGATTATAAGGGGTAAAACTATTATGGCAAAAAGACCAATAGCAGCTCTGATCTACGACTTCGACGGCACCCTGTCGCCGGGAAACATGCAGGAATTCGGCTTCATCCAGGCGGTCGGCAAGACCAAGGAAGAGTTCTGGAAGATGAGCGACGGAATCGCCGTAGGGCAGGATGCCAGCAACGTGCTTGCCTATATGAAACTGATGTTCGACGAGGCCCGCAAGGCGGGGATTCCCCTCCGGCGCAGCAAGTTCAAGGAATTCGGCCAGCACATCGAACTCTTCGAGGGCGTGAAGGAATGGTTCTCGCTGGTGAACGAGTACGGCCGCCAGAAGGGCGTGCGCGTAGAGCACTACATCAACTCCTCCGGCCTGAAGGAAATCATCGAAGGTTCCCCCATCGCCAGGGAATTCAAGCATATCTACGCGGGAACCTTTATATATAATGAGGATGGAGTGGCCGAATGGCCCGGGATAGCGGTAGACCACACCGCCAAGACCCAGTTCCTCTTCAAGATCAGCAAGGGCATCACAAGCCAGCACGACTCCAAGATGGTCAACTCCAGCATGGCGGATGACAAAAAACGCATTCCCTTCTCGCACATGATCTACTTCGGGGACGGAGAAACCGACATCCCCTGTATGAAGATAGTGGGCATGTTCGGAGGCAACCCCATAGCGGTCTATGCACCGGATTCCGCCAAGAAGAAGGCCACCGCCCAGAAACTGCAGCGCCAGGGGCGGGTGAAGTTCATCACCCCCGCCACCTACACGCAGGACTCCCGCACATTCAAGATAGTCGCCGCCATCATCGACAAGATCAAGGCGGAGGACGACCTCGCAAAACTCGCATCAAAAAATATCAAATAGAACATGAGACTTAAACTTATAATTATCGCCGTCCTACTTCTCGCGGCCGGTTCCGCCAGCGCGCAGGAGGACTTCTCTTCGCGCTTCAGCGTCAGGGTGGGAGCGGGCCTTCCCGGCTCCGGCACGGAGTATTTCACCAAGAACGTCATCAAGACCGCCTACGGGATGGAAGCCATCTACGGAGATTATACCGGAGACCTCAAGGCTTCTCCCGCCATCAGCCTGGAGGCATACTACATTCGCGACCAGTGGTTCCGCTTCGGGCTGGATTTCATATACGGCTCATATTCGAACCAGGTTTTCAGCGGCATCACGAACGAGGTAAGGAGAGACCGCAAGGGTCAGTCCTTCATCATACTGCCCACCGCCGCGGTCAACTACTACCATAAAAACTCGCTCAGCCTTTACATGCAACTGGGAGTTGGTGCAGGATACTATGCCGGCTTCGACAATATGGAAGAAAACGTCCGTTTCGACGTGCAGTTCACCCCGTTAGGCATCGAGTACGGCCGAAGGTTATTCGGCTTTGCTGAGGCCGGCCTCGGCACAGCAGTCAGTTGGGTCCGCGGAGGTATAGGATACAGGTTTTAGGAGGATTCGCCATGAAGAAGTTTATATCCATTCTGATGATTGCCGCCGTTGCGGCATCCTGCACATACAAGAGCGATAGCCCTTCCTTCAGGACAAAGGACAATCTTGCATATCTCAGCAATTCCTTAGTCAACAGCAGCGTCACGGCCGCGGCGCTCGTGCTTTGCGATGCCGACGGCAACAACCTGGACTGCATCCTTTCCTCGTCATTCGATACTCTGGTTACTGCCGAGGCATTCAGTAATCGTTTCGGCTACGCGGCCAGCGAATTGTCCATCACCCTTGTTGCCGACAGCACCTGGACATTCACAAGCACAGGCGTCGGAGTCCTGTCTTTTATCGGGAACATCCACATGACAGGCCGCGCAACCGACAAATCCCCGCTGCTTTCCGCCGATTATAACGGGTTCTATGACGAGGGCAACGGATTTACCGCAGATTTCAGTTCCCCGCTCCTGAAGTATTACTGGGGTTATGTGCCCACCTATTATGAAGGATATGGCTACTACAACCAGTTCACCTTGATGCGTGAGGGCGATGCCTATCTGACCACCTATCTCAACACCGTCAAACTGGATGATTTCAAGACCAGTTACTCCGGCAGCGATGTAGATTATTGACAATTTGTCACTGGCTCATAATTTGAGAAACGTTTCAGCAGAACAACTGAAACGTTTTTTTGTTATGGCAAAAGAAAAACTCCAAGGCAAGATCGGTGTAACCACCGAGAACATATTTCCGGTAATCAAGCAATTCCTGTATTCGGATCATGAGATTTTCCTGCGCGAACTTGTCGCCAACGCAGTGGATGCCACCCAGAAACTGAAGGTGCTGGCCTCCAACGGCGAGTTCAAGGGCGAACTCGGGGAACTCAAGGTTGAAATCGAACTGGACGAGAAGAAAAAGATCCTGCGTGTGATCGACCACGGCATCGGCATGACTGCCGAAGAGGTGGACAAGTACATCAACCAGATCGCTTTCTCTTCCGCC
>JAFZIX010000098.1 GCA_017554135.1 Bacteroidales bacterium
ACCCGCGACCTCGACTGGGGCGTCCCGGTGCCCGTCGACGGCGCCGAGTGCAAGGTGCTCTATGTCTGGTTCGACGCTCCGATCGGCTATATCTCCAACACCCAGGAACTCCTGCCGAACGACTGGGAGAAGTGGTGGAAGAGCCCGGACACCAAACTTGTGCACTTCATCGGCAAAGACAACATAGTCTTCCACTGCATAGTTTTCCCTTCGATGCTGAAAGCCTATGGCGATGGCTACATCCTCCCGGAGAACGTGCCCGCTAACGAGTTCCTGAACCTCGAGGGCGACAAGATTTCCACCTCTCGCGGCTGGGCTGTGTGGGCGCATGAGTATGTGCAGGATTTTCCCGGCAAGGAGGATGTGCTTCGCTATGTGCTGACCGCCAACGCCCCTGAGACGAAGGATAACGACTTCAGTTGGAAGGAGTTCCAGACGCGAAATAACTCCGAGTTGGTTGCCATTTTCGGCAACTTCGTGAACCGTGCCGTGGTGCTGACTCACAAGTATTTCGAGGGCAAGGTGCCGGCGGCAGGAACGCTTACCGATGTGGATAAGGCCACCCTGGCGGAGATTCCCGCTCTGCGCGAGAGCCTGGAGAAGAACATTGAGAATTACCGTTTCCGCGAGGCCCTGAAGGATGCGATGCAGATTGCGCGCATCGGCAACAAGTACATCTCGGACAGCGAGCCGTGGAAGCTGGCGAAGACCGACCTTGCGCGCACGGGCACCATCCTGAACGTCTGCCTGCAACTCTGCGCCGACCTTGCCATCGCTTTCGAGCCCTTCACGCCGTTCGCCTGCGAACGACTCAGGAAGATGCTTCAGACTCCTGACTTGAAGTGGGAAGATCTCGGCGCAACCGATATCCTTCCAGAGGGTCATCAGCTGGGTGAGGCGGAACTGCTGTTCGCAAAGATAGAGGACGACGTGATCCAGAAGCAACTGGACCGTCTGGCGGCCATTCGCGCACAGAAAGAGGCGGAGGCAAAGGCTGAACTGTCTAAGCAGGTGACTCCCCAGAAGGACGAGTGCACCTTCGAGGACTTCGTGAAGATGGACATCCGCACCGCCACCGTGCTGGAGGCCGAGCGCGTGCCCAAGACCGACAAACTCCTCAAACTCACCATCGACACCGGCATCGACAAGCGGGTGATAGTTTCCGGCATCGCCGAATACTACGCCCCGGAAGACATGCTGGGCAAGCAGATTTGCATACTAGCCAACCTCAAACCCCGCGTCATCAAGGGCATCGAAAGCAAAGGCATGATTCTGATGGCCAGGCAGGGCGATGGCAGCATGCGCTTCATCACCCCTCAGGAAACGCTTGCCAACGGCGCTGAAATAGGATAATTATTGATCAGGATGAGTACTTTCGAAGAATATATCCGTCAGGGAGAGCCGGGCCGCAGCGTCAAAGCTGCTGCCTGGCAGACGGCCATCGGTCTGCAGGATGTCGATGGCCTCAAACCCTCGGAGTACCTGGTGGAGACAGCCCGACGCCACATAGAAGGCGATGTCACCATCCAGGAAGTCAAAGGACTCATCGATACCTATTACAAGTCCCGGGAGGGCAGATTGTCCGAGCAAGAGACTCGCACCGAAGAGGCTGATAAAGTTTCAGCCAGAATTACCGAAATACTGCAAGAAGAAACGTTCTCCTTCACGCCTGCCGAACTGCAGCGGATTCACCGTCGGTTGTTTGAGGGCATTTTCAAATTTGCCGGCAAGTTCAGGGATTATAATCTCTCAAAGAAGGAATGGGTGCTGAACGGCGCGTCCGTTTTGTACAATCCCTATGAGAATCTGAAAGAGACGTTGGATTACGACTTCGCAGAAGAGAAGAAGTTTGACTATGGTTCGGCAACTTCCGAAGATGCTATCAAGCATATCGGTGCCTTTATCTCCGGTATTTGGCAGATTCATCCTTTTGGAGAAGGCAATACCCGTACTGTGGCCGTGTTTCTGATCCGGTATCTCCGAAGTTTCGGTTACTCCATCTCCAACGAACTGTTTGCCAGCCACTCCTGGTACTTCCGGAATGCGCTTGTGCGCGCGAACTATTTCAACAGGGAGAATGGGATTATTCCCACAGGAAAGTATCTGGAAGCCTTTCTTCGGAATCTCATACTTGGCGAGCACAACGAACTGAAGAACCGTTATCTTCATGTAGATTACCTTGCTCAAAGTGAAGCCGTTGAAGATTCAAAGAGCAAAAATTGCACTTTGAATTGCACTTTGGAAGAACTCGCCATGTTGCGTTACCTTAAAGCTAACCCAAAGGCTACTCAAGACGAGTTGGCAAAGCAGTTACACCGTTCTCCCCGAACTGTAAAGACCCATACTTCCCGACTGGCAGAAAAAGGCTATCTCATCCGCCGCAACGGCAAACGTGACGGATGGTGGGAAGTGCTGGTGCCCATTCCTGAAGATTATATTAAGTTATGAGATACAAACACTTTTCAATTCTCGGTCTGGCTATTATTTGTCTATGCATTTCCTGCACAGAGGAGCCGCGCAATACGGAGCCGCTGGTCGACCCGTGGCTGCGGGAGCGCACGCCGGTGAACATACGCCTGGAGGGGCAGATAGGGGCGGCATCCATTTCGGATGACTGGAAAGATGATTCCGTGGGGTCGGTGGCGGTCAGTCTGATCACCACCGGGCTGGATATTACCAAGGTGAAGGTGGTGGCGGTGGATTTCAAGTATCCGAACAGTGAATTCTGCCCGAAGGCCAGCATCGCTCCGGGCAGCACCGTGGATCTGAGTTCCGGCAAAACCAACTTCACTGTGACGGCTTACAACGGCGAGACCCGCACCTACACTCTCGCATACGAGCGCTTCAAGGATCCGATCGAGGGGAGTTACAGTTTTACTCCGATTGCGGGGCTGCTGGATCCGAAAAACGCCCCGAAATCCGGATTCGTCATAGTAGGCGGATGGGACGGTGAGGTGGTGCGTTCCACGCTGATGGATAAATGGTGGCACTGGGATACCGGCTATATGCCTACCGACGAAGATGACAATATCCTGAGTTTCCGTCTGGAAACGGCCGATGCCACTACGGGCGAAACCTACGGCACCCTGGTGAATACCCCCGGGCCGGACGGGAAATATGCCAATTACCTCTATGAAGGCAAGACGGACATGAACGGAAAATACCGGATCATTCCTGAAGGCAAGAGCCGCTGGCACAAAGACAATGAGAACTATTTCTTCCTGCACGCCTGGGAAGATATAAACTACGAAACCCCTCTGTACACCGTCCATCTGGTAGGCGCTGGGGAGCAAAGCGTTGCCGGAGTGAGCATGACCGTGCCGTCAATGGCGTTCGTGCGTGCACACCAGGGCCCCTTCAATGTCATCGACTGGAACTACCCGGACACCCGCTGGTTCACGGATAATGTGAGATATACCGTCTGGCTCGTCCAGAAAGATTCAGATTCCCCTCTGGATAATCATTCATCGTACCTTAACTGATATGCGCCGTCTGCTGTTCATAGTCTGCGCCGCATTCTTTTCTCTCGCGTGCGCGCGCTCGTGCAAGGAGCCTCAACCGGCTCCCGTCAACAACGATACGCGCGAACTGAGCGTGCCCGAGGAAGAGATTCCGGTGCCGTGGAACGGCGGAGCCTTCGCAATAGAGGTTAAGGCAAATTTTGAATACAAGGTATCTTCCGATGCGTCCTGGATCAGCGATGAAGGTCCATGTGCCGACGGCCGCAAGTTCAAGGCGGAGGCGAATCCGGACATCTTCCCTCGAACCTGCAGTATCCGCTTCACGGATGTGTCCGATCGCTACTACTTCAAGGAAGTCACCGTGACGCAGGGAGCCGATGCTTCTGCCGGAGGAGCACTTTCCATAGTGGATAAGAACGCCACCGCCGAGACCAAGGCGCTCCTCGCAAACCTTTGGGTGATAGCGGACAAGGGCCTGATGTTCGGCCACCATGACGACCTTTGGTACGGCCGTTACTGGTACAACGAGCCCGGCGGCTCCGACACCAAGACCGTCTGCGGAGACTATCCGGCAGTGTTCAGCGTGGACTTCGGCGAGATAATGGACGACCGCTACAAGAACGAATCCAATGCCATCCGCCGCAGGGTGATTCTGGAAGCCCGCGAGAGGGGAGAGGTCATCATGGCCTGCGCCCATGTGAACAACCCCAAGACGGGAAAGGACTCCTGGGATAATTCTTCAAACGAAGTGGTGAAGGAACTCCTGACCGACGGCTCCGCCACCCGCAACAAGTACATCACCTGGCTCGACCGCCTGGCCGACTTTGCCAACAACCTGAAAGATTCAAACGGCAAACTTGTGCCTGTTATCTTCAGGATGTACCATGAGCACACGCAGGATTGGTCCTGGTGGGGTTCATCCTGCACCACAACGAGCGAGTTCACGGAGATGTGGAAACTGACCATCCAGTATCTCCGCGATGTGAAGGGCGTGCACAACTTCCTCTATGCAATCTCTCCCCAGATGGACGGATTCTACGCCAACGCCCAGGAGCGCATACGCTATCGCTGGCCGGGGGATGAATGGGTTGATTTCATAGGGATGGACTGCTACCACGGCTCCAACAACCTGGCCTTCGTGGCCAATCTGAAGGCCCTGGAGGCGGTTTCCGCTGCCAAGCGCAAGCCCTGCGGAGTGACGGAAGACGGTCTGGAAGGTTTCACCCAGTCCGACTACTGGACTCGTTTCATCGTCAATCCCACGGAAGGCCGCCGAATCTCGATGGTGACTATGTGGCGCAACAAATATGTGGGCAGCGACGAATCCGACAAACACTACTACAGCGTCTATCCCGGCCATGCATCAGAATACGACTTCCGCAAGATGTACGCCCTGGACCGCATCCTTTTCAGCAAAGACCTCCCGGACATGTACGCCATGCCCTCGGGATATGAAGTAAAATAAACGAACGATATATGACTGTATCTCTAAAATCCACCCTTGCCCTGGCTCTGGCACTGCTGCTGAGCGCGATGCTCCCTGCAGCGGCACAGAACGCCAGGACGGTGCACGGAAAGGTCTCAGATGAGGCCGGGGAGCCGCTGATGGGGGCCGCCGTGCTGCTGCAGGGAACCACGCGAGGCGCGGTGACGGATATCGACGGCAACTACTCCATGCAGGTGCCGGCTGGGGAAGTGGTGCTGGAGGCATCCTTCATCGGATATCTGTCCAAGACCTTCCGCATCGGCCCGTCCCAGGCAGTGCTCAACATAGTGCTCGAGCCGGACGTGAACCTGATGGACGAGGTGGTCGTGACCGCATTCGCCACCCAGAAGAAGGTGAACGTTACCGGCGCCATCAGTTCGGTGGGCGGCAGCGACATCCTGGCAACACCGGTGTCGAACATCGCCAACGCCTTGATAGGCAACACCCCCGGCGTGGCGGGCCTTCAGACCTCCGGTGAACCGGGGCGCAACGCCGCCGACATCCACATCCGCGGCATCTCCACCTACGGAAACGCCACCCCGCTCATCATCATCGACGGAGTGGAGCAGGCCAGCGAGCAGGCGTACGAGGAGTTCAATGCGATGGACGCCAACGAGATTCAGGGCATCAGCATACTGAAGGACGCATCCTCCACCGCTGTCTATGGCGTGCGCGGTGCGAACGGTGTCATCATCGTCACCACCAAGCGCGGATCCGCCGGCAAGCCGGTCATCAACTTCTCCGGCAACTACGGCCTCACCTCCGCCACCCTGCTGCAGGAAGGCACCACCGCCTACGAATACGCCCTCTTCCGCAACGAGGCCATACGCAACGAGCAGAGGGGATACGCCGGCAACGAGGGCCTTTCCGCCTATATCTACGACGACTACGACCTCTGGAAGTTCAAGAACAACCGCGACTTTACTCCGCAGGAGGTGGATGCCATGACCGGGCTCACCGCTGCCCAGAAGGAGCAACTGAAGAACACTCCGGCACTTTACTACGCCGACCATAACCTCTACAAGGAGATGTTCAACGGGGTGGCCCCCCAGTATCAGGCCAACCTGAACGTCAGCGGCGGCACCGACAAAGTCAAGTACTTCGTATCCTTCGGTTACTTCCGCCAGGAGGGCATCTCCCGCACCGTGGAATACTACGGTGCAAACACCGGATCGCTCTTCAACCGCTACAACTTCCGTTCGAACTTCGATATCCATATCACCCCGCGCACCACGCTCACGGTGAATACCGCCGGGCAGTTCGGCGAGATGACGGGCCCGGGCAACGGTGCGGATGTATATGACCTGGAAGCACGCTACAAGATAATAATGCAGTACATCTACGACTGCAACCCTTTCATCAGCCCCGGCATAGTGGACGGGCACCTGATCAGCGGCTTCTCCGGCATACAGGGCTCTCCCCAGAACCCGCTGGCGGCCAAGACCAACAGCAACATCGGTTTCCAGAACGCCCTATACAACCTTCTGATGAGCGGCACGGCTACGGTCTATAACAGCCTGCTGGACAACACTATCCGCCTCACGCACGACTGCGGATGGCTGCTGCCGGCGCTCAAGGCGCACGCCACGGTGTCATATCAGGACAATTACAACCGCTACGTGAAATACACCCCGTCGCTGCCTTCTTATTCCATCCAGCGCAACGCCGACAATCCTCTGGAATACGACTTCTTCGGCGGGTCGATAGGGGCCGGTGCCTTTGAATCCTGGGGCTATTCCAACTGGAACAAACTTTATGTGGATGCCGGTCTGGACTGGGCAGGAACCTTCGGGAACCACAACTTCACCGCCCTGCTCCTTGGCAAGGCCTCGAAGTACACCATGCCTTACGACAGTTACCACGTGCCTTCTGGCATCATGGGATTCGTGGGGCGCATCACCTATAACTACGCCGACCGCTACATGGCGGAGTTCAACGTGGGTTACAACGGCACCGAGCAGTTCGCCGAGGGCAAGCGCTTCGGCCTCTTCCCGGCCATCTCCGCAGGATGGGTGCCTTCCCTCGAACCCTGGTTCCCCAAGAACGACATCGTGAGTTTCGTAAAACTGCGCGCGTCCTACGGCGAGGTAGGTAACGACCAGTTGGGCGCCAGCCGCCGCTACTACTATCTGCCGAACACCTGGAAACTGAACCAGAACGGCTACTGGCTGGGCAACAACGACGGTACCGGGCAGAACGCCTACTATCCCGGTGCGGTCGAGGGCAGCCTGGGCAACCCGGACATCACCTGGGAACGCGCCCGCAAGTATGACGTGGGCCTCGAGACCAAGTTCTTCCGGAGCCGCCTCTCCCTTGACTTCGACTGGTTCTACGAGCACCGCGACAACATCCTCACCACCCTCGGCATCATCCCCGCAATCTACGGCGTGCCGCAGAGTGACGTACCTCCGGCAAATGTGGGTATCACCACCAACAGGGGATATGAACTGGTGCTGAACTGGGGCGACCAGATAGGGGATTTCATCTACTCCCTTGGCACGGACATCAGTTACTCCCGCAACCATATAGTCTATATGGCCGAGGCGGAGAATCCCTATCCCTGGATGAACAAGACAGGCCACATGATAGGCCAGCGCTATGGCTTGACCTCCGATGGCCTCTTCAACACGCAGGCGGAACTGGACGCCCGTCCGTTCAACACCTACACCGGCAACCAGGCTACCCTGGGCGACATCCGCTACAAAAGTCTGGACGGCAACGACGTGATCGACCAGAACGACGTGGGGCCCATCGGCTTCCCCAACTATGCCCTCTACCACTTCAGCATCAAGATGCGCGCGGGCTACAAGGGATTCGACGTGAAACTGCTCTTCACGGGCAGCAAGGACGGCTCCTACTATCTGCCCAGCGGCTACACAATCCCCTTCTTCAAGAATGCGGGCAATGCCTGGAAATGGCAGCACGACGGGCGCTGGACCGAGGAGAAATACCTCGCTGGCGAGGAGATCTCCTTCCCCCGCGCCACCTACAGCGCTACCTCCAGCCACAACAACTATCTCGTGAGCGACTACTGGATGAAGAGCAGCGACCACATCAAACTCAAGAACGTCGAGGTAGGGTACACCTTCAACATTGGCAATGGCATCGGCAACAACATCCTGCAGGCCCTGCGTGTGTATGTGAATGCCAACAATGTCTATACTTTCCGCAATGCGCTGACGCCTTACGGCATCGACCCCGAAACCACGGACGGCAGCACTTATGTGTATCCTCTTACCCGCGTCTTCATGGCGGGCGTAAGTTTCAGATTTTAACCGGATCCGCGTATGAAAAAGATAATCTTCATTTTCTTTGCCATCTGCATGCTGGGTTCCTGCTCCCTCTTCCTGGAGAAGCCGGATACCACCGGCACTGTGGATCAGAATGCTGTCTTCTCGACAGCCAAGAATGCCGGATCCGCACTGATGAGTTGCTACCGCAACGTGCTTCGTCACGGCTGGCCGGGGGGAATGGGCATAGGTCACTGCACCTTCGGCGCGATGAGCGGCGAGATTGGCCGCGGATACAGTTGGCACGCAAGTTATATAATCTCCCAGCAGGGGCTTTCGGTGAACGGCTGCGACGGTTCCGATGCCGGCGCGGACAGTTATGCCAACAGTTGGGCCTTCATCCGCCAGTGCTGGCTTGTTAACGAGAATATCGACAAGGTCGAGGATGTCTCCGACGGCGACAAAGCCGTTGTGAAGGCGGAAACCCTCGGCCTCATCGCATACCGCTACATGGGCATGTTCTACCGCTACGGCGGAGTGCCCATCGTGCGTAAATCCTTCTCCTCCACCGACGATCTGACCGCCCCTCGCGCCAGCGTGAAGGATGTGGTGGATTACATCTGCGAACTCTGCGACGCCGCCTATGCCGTGCTGCCGGATAAGTGGGATGCGGCAAATACCGGCCGCCTCACCAAGGGCGCGGTTCTGGCCATCAAGGCCCGAACCCTGCTTTTCGCGGCAAGGCCTCTTTTCAACAGCGCCACCCCTTACATCGACAACGGCGAACACAATGACCTCGTCTGTTACGGCAACTACGACAAGGAACGCTGGAAGGCCGTCATCGATGCCAACGAGGCTGTGCTTTCCTGGGCGGTGGATGCCGGAGTTGAACTCCTGAATACGGGAGGCGCCGGCGAAGGCCAGCCCAATCCCAACGCCTTCGACGATTATGCCAAGGCCACCTCGGTGCCTTCCAACCCGGAAATCATCCTCGCTTATAAACTCGGTCAGCAGCAGGGCTGGGAGCCTCTGGTGAACTACCTTTGCTGTTCTGCGCACCAGACCACCAGCCGCTTCGACACCGATGCCAATGGCGTGCTCACCAACCATCTGGAAAAGTACTATGCCGCCGACGGCAGCGAGGTCTCCTGGCCCAAGATAGGGGAGACCGTGCCTCATGCCGGCGGCGAATGGACCACCAAGGTGCTCTCGCTCGAGCCTCGTGCTCATGCGGATATCAAGTTCGGAGGATTCGATTCCGACAATAACCCCGGGGACTACCAGTGGCAGAACGCCGGGTGGAACCGCGGCGGTTATGCGGCCGACAAGGGCAAGGCATCATCCTTCCCGGATCCTATCAACGACGAAAAGGGATGCGGTGAGCGCACCAAGTTCTTCTATCATGCGGGCAGCCGCACCTGGTGCGAACCCCCGCTCTTCCGCCTCGCCGAGACATACATGAACCTTGCGGAGGCCTACAATGAGTACGGCAACAGCGCCAAGGCCCTCGAGAACCTGAACAAGGTTCACAACAGGGCCGGCCTGCCCGCCATCACCGAAACCGACCAGACCAAACTCCGGGCGATTATCCAGCGCGAGGACGCCATCGAGTTCTTCTGCGAGAACCACCGTTACTTCGACGCCAAACACTGGAAACTGCCGGACATCGGTAACGGCATCTGCGGCGGCCCCATGCGCATGCTGCAGTTCAATATCAAGAACGACGATGCCGCCACCTGGCCTTATGCGGCCAAATGGGTCGAGAGTTGGTGGGATTCGGTCGTCTATAATTCATACTGGAGCGACGCGATGCTGCTTGAACCTCTTCCCCAGACGGAAGTGAACAAGGGCACCACGGTTCAGAATCCCGGTTACACCAAATAAAGGAGGAACGCTATGAAAAGGATCATCTACATCATTCCGATCGTCGCAGCGGCCCTCCTGAGCCTGAATGCGCATGCGCAGGATTATGGCACTGCCGCGGTCAGCACCGCCACGGGCGACGAACTCTACAAGAGAGTGGAGGCCAACCTTACCAACACCTTCACCGGGGTCTTCCCCGGGCTGGTGCTGCTCCACGGCTCCGGCGAATTCGGCAGCAACAACGCCAGTTACCTCATCCGCGGGATGGGAAGTTACGGCCTCGGCACCTGGAACCAGGCGCGCATCTTCGTGGACGGATTCGAGGTGAACATAGATTACATGTCTTCCATCTCCCCGGCGGAAATCGAGAAGGTGGAGGTGCTGAAGGATGCCGCCGCCCTGGTGCTCTACGGCGAGCGCGGTGCGAACGGCGTCATCAACATCACCACCCGCAGGGGCAAGGCGGGAGAATCTAAAGTTAACGCCCGCGTCCGCTACGGCGTGCAGGCTCCCACGGTGCTGAACAAGCCTCTCGGAGCCCGCGACTACGCCAATCTCTACAACCAGGCCGTCTCGAATGACAACGGCATGGTCTGGTCGCCTGTCTATACCGATACACAACTCGCTGCATACGGTTCCGGCAATCTCCCCGACACCGACTGGTACGGAGAGGCCCTGAAGAAGAGCGGCAGTTTCATGGATGCGGACATCATCCTCAGCGGAGGATCGCAGGCGGCGCGCTACAACGTCAACCTGGACTACCTCGGCAACAAGGGTCTGCTGAATACGATGGATACGGATTCCACCCGCAACCTGGGCTACCAGCGCTTCAACGTGCGGGCGAACCTAGACTTCAGCGTGCTGAAGATTTTCGAGGTGCGGATGGATATAGGCGGGCGCATCGAAACCCTGCACCGCCCGAACTATGCCATCTCTTCGCTCTTCTCGAACCTGGCGAAGTATCCTTCCAACATCTATTCTGTATTCGACGATGCGGCCGGCACCCGCTACAGCGGCACCGCGGTCTATCCGAACAACCCCTACGCCAGTGTGAACGGCCTAGGGTGGTTCTCGGTGAAG
>JAFZIX010000099.1 GCA_017554135.1 Bacteroidales bacterium
ATCAAGGCGACGAAAGGGGATGTTCTCGTATTCTCTTTCGTTGGATTGCTATCTGAGGATGTCACCGTGGGGACGTCTTCCGTCATCAATGTTGTCTTGCAGGATGACTCCGAGTTGCTGGATGAAGCCGTTTCTATTGGTTATGGCACCCAGAAACGGTCTTTGGTCACCAATTCCATCACCAAGGTATCCAGCAAGGAATTTGAGCGCTCCCCCCAGCAGAGTATTGCCGGACAGTTGCAAGGAAAGGTCCCGGGACTGTCTGTCCAGATTACTTCCGGCCAGCCGGGTGAGGTGGGACAGTTCTTTATTCGCGGTGGAACTACGACAAGTGTCACTTCCGATACGCCACTTATCATCGTTGATGGTGTCGTATCCCAGAGTACCCGAAGCATTGCCGATATGAATCCGGCTGACATTGAGTCCGTCGAAGTCTTGAAGGATGCAGCTTCCACCGCCATCTACGGAGCAAAAGCAGCAAATGGTATTATCATCATTACGACCAAATCCGGATCAAAAGGAGCCCCGAAAATCAACTTCCGTTATACTTTCGGCGTGGATACCCAGCCCAAGAGACTGGATTTGATGAATGCGGAGGAGTATCTCTATACGACTCGTAAAGCCATTAACGAGGATCCGAATGCAACGGCTGACGTCAAGGCGAAATTCCTTTCCGGATCCTATGGCATGTCCACAGGCAATGCCTGGGACACGGCCTGTACGACGGAATATCTGGATACATACATTTCAAAATATGGTCAGGACTTCGTGTCTGACCTTTTGGAAAACAAGGGTTGGCAGACCATGCGGGATCCGGTAACGGGACAATATCTGATTTTCTATGATACCGATTTCCAGAATGCGACCTATCGGAATGCCTTGAAACATGAGTATGCCTTTGATGTTTCAGGCGGTGACGGTCGTTTCACCTATTATGCCAGCCTGCGCCATTTGAATCAGGAGGGCATTGTCCGTGGGGTTTTTTACAAAACCTATGATGCTACATTCAACAGTTCTTACAGGGCAACGGATCGCCTCCTGTTCCGGTCCAAGGCATTGATCAATTTCGCCGACAAAAACATGATGTCGAGTTCGATCAACTCTCTGGAGCGGGGCATGTTCATGCCACCGACTTATCGGCTTTACTATGAAAACGGCTTGCCGGCAGAAGGAGAGGGCATGAGTACTTTCCGGCCGCTTGAATTTGAGAACTACTACAAAACCAAATATCGAAACAGTAATCAGTACCGTCTTGGTATGCAGTTTGGAGCAGAGTGGGACATCCTTCCGGGCTTGAAACTGGTTCCTATGATTTATTATACCTCCACGGATGGTCTTTCCGACAGTTTCGAGGCTTTGAATGCCACGACCGGTACGGAAATCCGTCCGGCATCAGAGGATCACAACCACGACCACCATATCCAGGCGGAGGCAGTCTTGAACTATGACAAGAGTATTAAGAAACACCACATTAACGCCGTTGCAGGAACGACGTGGAGCCACGATTATTCCAACCATATGAGCGGTAGCGGCAGTGGTGCTCCGTCCGACTTGATTCCCACCTTGAACGCTACGGCAGACTCTACCCAGCGGGTTACTTCCACACATACCAATGAGGCGATGGTCAGTTACTTTGGCCGTGTCAACTATGATTATGACGGGAAGTATCTGATGTCAGTCAGTATGCGTGCGGATGGATCCTCGCGCTTTGCCGAGAATCATCGCTGGGGTTATTTCCCGGGTGTATCCGCGGGTTGGAATGTCCACAAAGAGAAATTCTTCTCCTCCATGTCCCGCTGGATGAACAAGTTGAAACTGCGTGCGAGTTACGGACAGGCAGGTAACAACAATCTGTCCCTTGCCAACACCCGGGGCCAGTATAGTGTAACGGGCACGACCTATCTTAACGAGGTCGGCATTTTGAATAGTACCTTGGCTAATGCCGACCTGCTTTGGGAAACCACAGAGTCTTACGATCTCGGCGTGGATATGTCTTTCTGGAATAGCCGGCTCGAATTGATTGTCGATGTTTATGACAAGATTACCCGGGACCGCCTCTATGACAAGCAGATCCCGACAACGACCGGTTTCAGCAGTATCAAGACCAATTACGGCGATATCGGTACAAAGGGCCTTGAAATCGAAGTACATGCCGTACCTGTCAGTACGCGGGATTTCACCTGGAACCTCGGTTTCAATTTCAACTGGTTCCGAACCATCGTCCTGAAACTTCCGGATAACGGAAAGGAGAAAAACCGTATCAATGGTAAGGTGGTTTATGATCCTGTGACAGGACAAGATATCGAGGTCGGCGGATTCGCCGAAGGAGAGCGTTTCGGGACCCGTTATGCATATCATTACCTGGGTGTTTACCAAACAGACGAGGAAGCTGCGCTGGCTCCTTATGACGAAAACGCTAAAGGGCGGACAAAACATGCAGGAGATGCCATTTGGGATGACCTCAATGATGACGGTTACATCAATGTGAAGGATATGGTCTTTATGGGCTATATCCGGCCGGACCGTCTTGGCGGGCTCACCAATGAATTCCGTTGGAAGAATTTAACGGCACGCGTGGTCACGGAGTTTGCCATGGGTCATTCCATCTGCAACTCATCCCTGGGCTTCTCATTGGCCAGCGGTCGAGACAACTATAATCTTTACCGAGTAGCCATGACAGATTGCTGGACGCCGGAAAATACTTCCGCAAAGTATCCGCGCTTCTCTCCGAACTCTGATGTCAACAATGCTACGAAGAATTTCCATCGAAGTAATGAAGGTCTGGGCAGCAGCACGACCGGAGCCTGCAACAATACGGCATTCTGCAGCAGGGGAGACTATCTGGCTTTCCGGGAAGTCTCGTTCGCTTACAATCTGCCGCAGAACTTTGTCCGGAAACTGCACATCAATGGCCTTCAGTTTTTCGGAGGTGTATATAACCTGGGCTATCTGACCGCCTATGATGGTATGACCCCGGAAGTGTATTCGGGAGATGATTATGGCAGCTATCCCAGACCGCGTGAATTCTCGGTCGGTGTCAATCTGAGTTTCTAATGCTAAGGAGGAACAATTATGAAAAAGCTATTTAATTTTGCAATCGCAGCTTCCGTGCTCATCCTTCTGGCAGGATGTAACAAACTATTGGATGTAAAGAATGAATCTTCGATTTACGGAGATGGGTTCTGGGAGTCTGAGTCCTCAGCGGACAGTTATCTGACAGGCGCCTATACTTCCTTCCGTGAGGTCTGTAATTCCTTGGAGCACTTCGAATCTCGCAGTGACGTATTTGTTGCTGGCCGGGAAGGCGGCACAAGCAATCAGTGGGCCCAGAACTTGACTGCCCAGACGGGTGTCGCCTGGGGTAGCTGGTATACCGTCATCCAACACTGCAATATGATCCTTTCCCGGATTGATGACCTATCTTTCAAGCAGGAAAGTCATAAGAATCAAATCAAGGCAGAGGTCTATACAATGCGTGCATATCTTTTCTTCTGTCTTACCCGTTTATACGGGGACGTCCCGCTTGAAATCGAAGTGACCCAGAGCGCGGACAAGCCGTTGCCGACTCGTACCCCGGCTTCAGAAGTCATCGCCCAGGTCCTTTCAGATCTGGATATGGCTATCAGCCTGTATCCTACGGATAACTGGGCAGAAGGAAAGAGCCGCGCTTCCAAGCGGGCGGCTTATGCCGTCAAGGCAGATGCACTCTTGTGGCGGGCCAAAGTTCTGGGCGGCGGGACAGCCGACCTGGAATCTGCTGTCACTTGTGCGGACAACGCAAGTGGCGGGACTAGCCTTGAAGAAGAATTCGCCAACATTTATGGCACCCGTAATGGAAAAGAAGTCATTTGGTCCATCCACTATGGCTATCCCGAGTATTCCGGGAGCTATACACATTTCCTGACCTTGCGTGATATTTTCGTGGATAAGGCAGTCAACAAGGACGAGATTCCTTATGCCAAAAGCGGTGCGCGCAGTCAGTATGCTCCTTCACCGGCTATCATTGCCTTGTTCAACGCCTATAAAGGCGATATCCGGAAGAGCAACGCTTATGTGGAGGCTGTCGATGCGTCAGGAG
>JAFZIX010000100.1 GCA_017554135.1 Bacteroidales bacterium
ATCGTCATGCGCACCGGCAAAGAAATCATCGCCGCCGTATCGGCATGAAGTTCGGTTCCCTCTTCGATGCAACCCAGACCATGGTCTCCAAGATCGACGACGAAACCTATCAGGTTCAGGTAGTTTCCTGGTACGACAACGAGAACTCCTACACTTCTCAGATGGTCCGCACCATCAAGTACCTCGCAGAACTCAAGTAATCCTGCCTGATTCTTCAGATTTCTTAAGCAGGGCAGCCCATTGGCCGCCCTGCTTTTTTTATTATATTTGCATTATGCAGACCAAACATTCATTCAAGTATTGGCAGTGGCGGGTTATCATCTGCTCGATGATCAGTTATGCCTTGTTCTATTTCGTGAGGAAGAACTTCGCTTTCGCCATGCCGGCGTTGGGGGAAGAGTATGGGATTACCAATACCAGTTTCGGTATTATCCTCAGTCTGGTGGGTATAATCTACGGTCTGTCCAAATTCGTGAACGGCATTATCGCCGACCGGACAGTGGCCCGCTGGCATCTTGCAATAGGCCTGGCTGCATGTTCTGTGTTCAATCTCCTGTTCGGCTGGTCGGATAAACTCAGTTTCTGGATCACGGGCCAGACCGGTGGAGCAGAGTTCGTGAGCACGATGGTCATAATCATGGCTACGTTGTTGATTTTGAACAATATCTTCCAGGGCTGTGGATTTCCCCCCTGCAACCATCTGCTTGCATGGTGGGTGCCTCCGAAAGAGCTGGCCACCAAGGCTGCCATCTGGAATACTTCCCATTCTTTCGGCGCGGCACTGGCCGCCGTTTTCTGTGGCTACATCATCGCCCGCACCGGTAACTGGCGCTATTGCTTCTTCGCTCCGGCCGCTATTGGCTTCATCGGCGTGGCATTTACGGTCCTGACCTTGCGGGACACGCCGTCATCGGTGGGCCTGCCGGATCTGCCGGATACCAAGACCGAACTCGATGATAACGACACTCCTGCGGCGTTCCGGGCGTTCATCCGCAAGAAGGTATTCCTGAACCCCGTCATCTGGCTGCTGGCCATCACCGACCTTTTCGTGTATATAGTGCGCTTCGCGGTCCTGGACTGGGGGCCTACCTTCCTCCAGCAGCGCGAGGAGCCGATTTCGCCCGCCCTGGCCGGATGGATCATAGGCATTTTCGAAATCGCCGGTCTGGTGGGAATGCTTTTGGCGGGATGGATTTCAGACAAATACTTCAACTCTAAAAGCCACCGTGTCGTTGCTGTGGAGATGCTGCTCACCGCCGCCTGCCTGCTCATCCTTCATCTTGTGCGCAATACCGCATCGCCTATAGTGATCCTGATTCTGCTGGCCCTCGCAGGATTCTTCCTCTATGGCCCGCAGGCTCTTATCGGCGTGACCGCCTGTAAGCATGCCACCAAGAAGGCGGCATCCTCGGCACTGGGAATCATTGGCATAATGAGTTATGTTTCAGTGGTTTTCACCGGCGCAGGCCTGGGCTGGTACTCCGACCATTTCGGCTGGGACAGCCTCTATCTCTTGATGACCGGAGTCGCAGTGATCGGATTCTTCTTTATCGTCGTCCTTTGGAATATCAAGGATGACGGGTATATTAAGGACGAAGTGAAATGATAAGCCTTATCTCGTTGTTATTAAGTGCCAATTTCGTCATCACCTCCTTTGGGGCGGTGGCGGATAGCACTGTCTTGCAGACAACTGCTATACAGAAGACCATCGACGCCGCCGCAGTCAAAGGCGGCACCGTGGTGATTCCCAGGGGAGTATGGTTGTCCGGAGCGCTGTTCTTCAAGCCCGGGACAAGTCTTTACCTTGAGGATGGCGCCGTGCTGAAAGGCAGCGACAATACCTGGGATTATCCCGACACGCAGGTGCATATAGAAGGCGTCTTGCAGCCCTATGCGGCCGCTCTGGTGAACGCCGAGGGTGTGGATGGATTCCGCATTTATGGAAAGGGCACAATTGACGGCAACGGCCTCACATATTGGAAGGCTTTCTGGCAGAGGCGCAGGGAGAATCCAGCCTGCACCAACCTGGAGGTGCGCCGCCCGCGTCTGGTATCTATCAGCAATGCGAAAAATATTGAAATAGAGGGAGTTAGGTTGCACAACCCGGGCTACTGGACCGTGCATCTGTACAAGTGCTCCAACGTGCATGTGAAGGATGTGGACATCTACGCCCCGATGAAACCGGTGCATGCTCCATCCTCCGACGGCATCGACCTGGATGCCTGCAGCAACGTGCATATCGAGGGCTGCTCCTTCGCTACCGCAGATGACCTCATCGCCCTCAAGGGCGGCAAAGGCCCCTGGGCGGATACGGATCCGGACAATGGCATCAACGAGCATATCCTCATAGAACGCTGCCACTTCGGGCATGGCCCCGGCGTGCTGGTATGCGGGAGCGAGTGCGTAGGCGTTAAGGATGTGGTGCTGCGCGACTGCATCGTGGACGGCACCGGCCGCCTGTTGTGGCTGAAAATGCGCCCGGACACCCCTCAGCGCTACGAAGACATTACAATAGAAAGGGTTGGCGGCTATGTGGAGAACGTGCTGTTCGTGAAGCCTTGGACCCAGTTCTTCGACCTGAAAGGCAGGGAGGATATCCCCATGTCGTATGCCTCAAACATCACTTTCCGCGACTGCAAACTTGAATACAAGGTCAAGGAGAATGTTGAGGAAGCGCCCGAGCAATTCAAACTGGAGAATATCTACTGGCAGAATTCCCCCAGGCGGGATGCGGAGTTCCTAGGTCCGATGCAGGGCGAGAATCATAAGCAGAAAGGCTTCTCATATCAGGGGATGGATGTGTACGGCCACTGGATTGTGAGCTGCCAGAACCAGGGGATTGCGACCATTTACAGACTGTCGGGAAAGAAGTTCAAGCGTGTGGGCCAGTTCCATCTGGCATCATTCCATAAGAATAATCATTCGAACGTAGTCTCTTTCGGTGTGGAGAAGTTTTCGCCGAAGGATCCTCTGCCGCTGGTGTATGTTAGCCAGTGCCACAAGAAGACCGTGGACGGGCGCAAGGATTTGCTTTACATAGAGCGTTTTGCTCCGGATTTCAAGAGTTCCGAATTGGTGCAGACCGTGTTCTACGATGATGTGAACAAAGACTTCGGTTATGCCCTGCAATGGGTTGTGGATACTGAAAACGGCTTCCTTTACGGCTATGGAAACACCATCAATAACAGTGACCCGGCCAACCGCCACCGTATTATAAAGTTCCGTCTGCCCAAGATTTCGGAGGGGCCGCAGGTTGTCCTGAAGCCGGAGGATGCGCTGGAGAACTATCTTATAGAAGAGGTTTCAGACTTTCGCTTCAATCCCATAGGCCAGGGCCTGTATATATGGAAAGGCAAACTCTACATGCCCACAGGAGTGGGCAATGCAAAGAATCCTTCAATCCTTTATGTATGGGATCTGAATGCGCGCAGCATGGCCGAATATGATTTCTCTCTGAACACTACCGGGGAACTCGAGGATATGGGCCGCCGCGGGCGCTGGTTCTACATCCAGGGCCAGGACGGAATCTTCCGCACTAAGGCTTTCTGAATACTACAATCCGCGCATATATCGGAAATCGGAGGTGCTGCCGTTGTAGCGGATGAAGGCCTTGTCTACAATCTCTTCATCGC
>JAFZIX010000101.1 GCA_017554135.1 Bacteroidales bacterium
CAAGAATGGCAAGGAAGTGATGGATCTCCTGAAGGAACTGAATGCTGAGGGTACGACTATTGTGATGGTGACCCACTCCCAGAAGGATGCAGCACAGGCCCAGAGGACAATTGACCTGTTTGACGGTCAGATTGTCTCAGACGTGAAGAATGAGTTGTAAACCAATGAAGAAAAACTCAGATATTCTAATCAAAGTCCTCTCCTTGGGCATCGGGTTGGCCGTGGGCATCGTGCTCATTGCCAAGGTGTTCTTTGAACTGAGTTATGACAGCTTCTACAAGGACATCGACCGGGTGTATTGTATTCGCACCTGGTACTCACAACACGGGGACGAACACGATTACGGGCAAGTTAGCGGAGCCGTATCCGTGGGCTTCATGGAGGAGGTTCCCGGTGTTGAGGTGGGTACGCGCACGACCTATGTGTTCAACGGCGATACTTACCTTGATGCTGACGGCAACAAACTCAAAGGCACTCTCGTCTGCGCAGACACTTGCTTCTTCAAAGTGTTTGACCGGCCGATCATAGCAGGCGATCCGGTGAAAGTGCTTGGGAAATGGGGCTGCATGATGGTGAGCCGGAGCTTTGCCGAGAAGTTGGGAGGCATCCAGGAATGTATCGGCAAGCAGATAGCCAATGCCGATGCGGAAGATTTGAAGCTGACTATAGAGGGTGTCTTTGAGGACTTCCCGAAGAACGGCAGCCTGGACTACGACATCCTCCTTTCCATGACAACCTACAACAAGGAGAGTACCGACAACTGGTTGGGGAATGACCGCTACAAGGGCTATGTGAAACTGGCCCCCGGGGTAGATCCCAATACGCTCTCGGACGCCATACGTAAGATGCAGGAGGCGCATCAGCCGATGGAACAGATCGAGGCCCAGGGTATCGGCCTGCGGTATTTCCTCAGTCCGTTCAGCACGATGCATACTTCCTCCAAGGATGTAAAGACGCAGGTAATCCTGTTGTCGATTGTTTCGGCGCTCCTGATTATCATCAGCTTGCTGAACTATATCCTGATTGTCATCTCCTCGATGGTGAAGCGATCCAAGGAAGTGGGTGTGCGAAAGTGCTACGGTGCCGAGAGCAAGCACATTTACTGGATGCTGACGAAGGAGGCCCTCTTGCACATCATCCTGTCTCTGGGCTTGGCAGCGATTATCATCTTTGCCGGCCGGGGTATCATCGAGAACCTCCTGGGCGTACCGTTCCAGACGCTGCTGGTGCCGCAGAGCATCGTGGCCATCGCGGCCGTTCTGGTGTTGGTTCTGGTCATCTCCATTGTTGTTCCGGCAGAGTTGTATCAGCGGATTCCGGTGTATGCCGCCCTGAAGAACTATACCGAAAATTCCCGCCGTTGGAAACTTGGCCTGCTGGGCGTCCAGGTGCTTATCAATGTGTTCCTGGTTGTGATGATGATTACCATCGGTCGCCAGTACCAGATGGTATCTCACGCCAATACGGGTTATGACTACAAGAACCTGTACTATTTTGATATGTTCGACGGAGACCGTCAGGCGCAGGTCCGGGCCGTGGAAACCCTTAGGAGCATCCCTGAAGTGAACGGTGTTGCGGCTGCTTATAACCTGCCGTACAGGGGTTCAAACGGAGATAACGTTTCCTTGCCGGATGATGAGCGCGAGCTTTTCAATGTCGCCGATCAGTATGAGTGCTCTCCTGAATTCTATGAGCTGTTGGACATCCAGTTCCTGGAAGGGCGTGCGCCCCGGGATTCCAGCGAAGTGGTTGTTGATGAGAAGTTCGTGAAAAGGATGGCTGATTTCACCGACTGGAGTGACGGTGCCGTGGGCAAGCAGTTCTTCATCACGGGCCATGGAGGAGGAGGCTTGTTGGCCAAGGGTTATTACACCATTTCCGGCGTGTATAAGAGCTATCTTATCGGCAATCTGCAGGGTGTGGATGAGCGTCCGAGTGTTCTGTTCTACGGTGAAATTGGTTCTGAGAAGGTCTATATGCCGCATACCTTCTTCAAGGTTCGACCGGATGCGCTGGATAAAGTCCGTGGTGCTTTGACTGAAGCGCTGCCTGACAAAGACATCAACATCGTCTCTTATACCGAGGAGATGCGTGCCGCCTATGCCGATAGCAAGAAAATGCGCAATACAATGGCGTTGGGCGCCGTATTCTCGCTGCTGATAGCCCTCTTGGGATTGATTGGCTTCATCAAAGATGAAAGTCTGCGCCGCAGCAAGGAAATGGCCGTCCGCAAGATCAACGGTGCCACTACCCGGGACATCCTGAGCGTGTTCGCAAAGGATATCATGAAACTGTCCGCCGTGATGGCTGTCATCGCCTGCATCGCAGCATTCTTCGTGGCTCACAAGTGGCTGGAGCAGTTTGCCGAGAAGGTGTCACTGAATCCGCTGTATTTCATCGGCGGAGCCGCCCTGGTGCTACTGATTGTGCTGGGTGTGGTGGTGCTGAACTGCCTGAGGATTGCCCGGGCAAATCCCGTGGAATCGTTAAAGAACGAGTAGTATGAAGAGTTTTCTGAAGTTCCTGTCCCGCAACAAGCTATACACCACCATCGAGGCGGTGGGACTGGTGATATCCATCGCCTTTGTCATTCTGAGTGGGAACTATGTCTGGCAGCAGTACAGCATTGCCCATGAGAACCCTATCGGTGACAGGGTGTATGCGGTGGGTAATGACCAGTATGTGGCGCTGTCCTGGTGGGACAAGGCCGAGTTTGATGCCAAGATTCCGGAGGCGGAGGCTGTCTGCCGCATCAGCAACCGGGAGGAAGACCAGGTCATCACCATCGGCACGTCCAAGATCCAGGGCACAATGACCCAGGTGGATCCGGAGTTCTTCGAGGTGTTCCCGAATTACCCGCTGCTGGAGGGAAGCCTGGAAGA
>JAFZIX010000102.1 GCA_017554135.1 Bacteroidales bacterium
CTCCGCAGCCAGCGCACCAGGCCGTAAAGAAGCGGCATCAGCGGCACCAGAAGGAGCAGCCACAAGTACTGTATGTTGGCGAATATCAGCATTACGGCAGCCTCCTTATCAATAAGCGCAGGGCAAGTTCCAGCAGCAGGCAGATTAGTGCCCAGAGCGCATACTTGCCGAACAGTTCTTTATAAACGGGGAAGCTATCCACGGTGGTGCGGACCTTCTCCATCTGGTTGATTTCGGAGTAGATCTCCGAGAGTTTCGTGTTGTCGGTGGCACGGAAATAACGGCCTCCGGTGGACTCTGCGATGGTTTTCAGCAGGTCCTCATCTATCTCCACCGGCACATTGCGCACCTCGATTCCCCAGGGTGTCATCACCGGATAGGGGGCCTCCCCGCGGGTGCCGAGGCCTATAGTATAGACCCTGATGCCATAGGTCTTTGCGATCTCGGCCGCAGTGGCCGGAGCGATTTCGCCGCGGTTGTTGACACCGTCGGTGAGGAGGATGATAACGCGGCTCTTTGCGTCCGAATCTTTCATGCGGGCGACCGCGGTGGCCAGGCCGTTGCCTATGGCGGTCCCATCTTCGATCAGGTCCGTCTGCACATCCTTCATCAGGTTGATGAGGGTGGCACGGTCGGTAGTCAGCGGGCACTGGGTGTAACTTTCGCCAGCGAACACCACGATTCCCATGCGGTCGCTGGGCCTCTGGGCGATGAACTCTATGGCGATGTCCTTGGCGGCGCTGATGCGGTCCGGTTCGAAGTCCCGCGCCAGCATACTGGTGGAAACATCCATCGCGAAGACTATGTCAATGCCCTCTGTATCAATCTTTTCGGTTTCGGTGGATGAACGGGGACGGGCAAACGCGACTATGATCAGGCTGATGGCGGCGATGCGCAGGGCGAAGGGCAGATGCCTCAGCCAGGCCAGCACCGAAGGGCCGCCGGAGAGCCAGGGGGCAGAGGAACTGACCCGCATGTGCGGGCGCCTCCCGCTGAGTTCCAGCCACAGGTAGTGGAGGATCAGCAGCAGAGGAACCACCAGCAGGAACAGGAGTTTGGGATACTCAAAGAACATCGCCCTTCTGCTCCTCCTCCAGCATAGCGTGATAGGTATCGGTGACGAACCTTACGGCCGTAGGCACCACCTTGGCATTATAATCGTCGGGAGCCGAATGCTTCGCGAACTTCACGAAGTCGGCTATCTCGAAGAGTTCCTTTGTGTTTTCATAGACCTCCGGGGTGATGTCCTTTTCGTTCTTGAGCGCGTCGAACACCTCGGCGGTGGTCATTTCGGGCGCATCCACCCCGAAGCGCGCTTCCATATAAGATTTCAGGGTATCCGTCACTCCGGAATAGAAGGCCTTCTGCTTTTCGGGGGCCCAGAACTTCTCTCCGCGGTATTTGTCGAGATTGCGGAGAGCGGTGATATGCGCCGGTTCCTTGACTTTCGCAGCCTCCTTTTCCCTGCTGCGTTTTCCCAGCCACCAGACCAGCGCGGCGATGAGCCCCGCCAGCAGCAGGCCGCCCGCTATCCAGGGCAGTATCTCCTTGAAAGTGACCGGATAACGTATCTGGTCTTTGATATCGTGAGGCACGTAGGTAGTGGTATCCACCGGCATGGTTTTGACCTCGAGTTTCGCTCCGGTAAACACCAGCGTATCCACCTGCTCACCCACCTTCCGGGCTACCATTACAGGATTTAGTTGGTACTCTCCCTCCTGGAAGAACGCCAGCGTCACGGTGCCTTTCAGGTCGTAGGTCATCGTGCGCAGGTATATATTGGTGGTGTCCAGTTGCCAGTTTTTCACCAACACCAGGTCTTCGCTTCCCGTCTTGGAATAATCCGGCAGGCCGAAAACGGTGCCGGCCTTGACGCCTTTCATTTCGAAGCCATATTCCACCTGGTCCGCCACGAGGATGGAATCCCTCTGCTGAAGCTGGTTCAGGAGGGCCGGTCCCTTGGGGATAACGTCCAGTAATACGGTCAATATGATGGCTAGCAGTTTCATCTTCCGGCAAACAATGCCATCAGCCCCTTCACATAGTCGGAGTTGGTGGCGATTTCTACGTGATCCACTTTATAACGGTTGAACAGTTGCTGCTCGGCTTCGGAGAGATTGGAATACCACTGCTCGTAGGCCCTGCGGGTTGCCGCACTGTCGGTGTTGACCCAGGCGGAGCGGCCGGTTTCGCTGTCTTTGATGTTTATGAGGCCTACCGGCACGAGACTGCGTTCGCGGGGGTCGAAGACCTTGATGACGGAAAGGTCATGCCTGCCCGCCGCCACCTTCAGGGCATCCTCATAACGAGGCTTGCCACTGGCGTCCGCATCCAGCATATCGCTCAGTAGGAACGCTGTGCATTTCTTTTTGATGGCGCCGGTGAGGAACTGCAACGCGGCGCCTATATCGGTGCCGTCCGAAGTCGGCTGGAGTTCCAGCATTTCGCGGATGATGTGCAGGAGATGGCTGCGGCCCTTCTTCGGGGGGATGAACTTCTCCACATGGTCGCTGAAGAAGAGGGCGCCGACCTTGTCGTTATTGAGGATGGCGCTGAAACTCAGAACGGCGGCGATTTCCGCCAGCAGTTCGCGCTTGGTGCGGGTCTGCGTGCCGAAAAGGCCAGAGCGGCTGACATCCACCAGCAGCACCACCGTCATCTCGCGCTCCTCCTCGAAGATCTTGATGTAGGGAGCATGCATGCGGGCAGTGACGTTCCAGTCCATGTTGCGGACATCATCCCCGTACTGATACTCGCGCACCTCGCTGAAGGCCATTCCGCGCCCTTTGAACGCGGAGTGGTACTCCCCCGCGAATATCTGGTGGGAGAGAGCCTTGGTGCGGATCTCGATCTTCCGAACCTTTTTTATCAGTTCATCCGGCGTCATACGGTTTTTACTGTCATTCCGAGCGAAGCGAAGGAATCTACGGCACAACGACCGCATTAATGACCTGAGAGATGATCTCCTCGCTCGTCACGCTCTCCGCCTCCGCCTCATAGGTCAGGCCGATACGATGCCGCAGCACCTCCGGGCAGACCGCGCGCACATCCTCCGGAATCACATACCCGCGGCGCTTGATGAACGCATAGGCCTTCGCGGCGGCGCTCAGGGAGATGCTGGCACGGGGGGATCCTCCGTAGGAAATCAGACTCTTGAGGTTCTTGAGTCCGTACTCTTCGGGGGTGCGGGTGGCGTACACGATATCCACGATGTAGCGCTCGATTTTCTCATCCATATATACTTCGCGCACGATATCGCGGGCGCGGATGATGTCGTCGGGGCTGACCACCGGGCTGGGCTGCGGGAACTCGCCGGTGTTGTTCATGCGGATGATGAGTTTTTCCTCCTCCTTCTTCGGGTAATCCACCACCACCTTCAGCATGAAACGGTCCACCTGGGCCTCGGGCAGAGGATAGGTACCCTCCTGTTCGATGGGGTTCTGGGTGGCCATCACGAGGAAGGGCTCGGGGAGTTTGAAGGTGCTGTCGCCGATGGTAACCTGGCGCTCCTGCATGGCCTCGAGCAGTGCCGACTGCACTTTCGCGGGGGCGCGGTTGATTTCATCCGCCAGCACGAAGTTGGCGAAAACGGGGCCCTTGCGCACCTCGAATTCCTCCTTCTTCTGGGAGTAGATGAGGGTGCCCACCACGTCGGCAGGGAGGAGGTCCGGAGTGAACTGGATGCGGCTGAACTTGGCGTTGACCGCCTTGCTCAATGTGCTGATTGCCAGGGTTTTGGCGAGGCCGGGCACGCCTTCGAGGAGGATGGGGCCGATGGCCAGGAGGGCTATCATCAGGTTTTCCACCAGGTGCTTCTGGCCCACGATGACCTTGCCCATCTCGAGAGAAAGGATATCCACGAAGCCGCTTTCTTTCTGAATGCGCTCGTTGAGTTCCTTTATGTTTACACTTTCCATATATTTTAATAATTTTGCATCCTATGCGTTATTCCATTACTTTGTCTTACTCCGGCGCCGGCTTTTGCGGCTGGCAGAAGCAACCTTCAGCCCCCTCCGTGCAGGAGTGCCTCGAAGATGCCCTTGGAAAACTCCTGGGCACGGCTGTCGAGGTGATCGGTGCGGGGCGTACGGACACGGGCGTGAACGCCATTGGTTACGTTGCGTGTTTCGACGGCCCCGAGGGCCTTGCGGCTGAGGATTTCCGCTACAAATTAAATGCCATTTTGCCCCGTTCGGTGGTGGTTTCGCAGGTGGCTCCTGCTGCGGATGGTTTCCATGCGCGCTTCGATGCCCGGCGAAGGGAATATACGTATTTCCTACACCGCGTGAAGGATCCTTTCATTGATGCGTATTCTTTGTTGTGCGGGTATCCCGAGTTGGATTTCGAGGCGATGAATCGCGCCGCCGCCCTGCTGGTCGGCACGCATGATTTTTCGTGTTTCGAGAAGGTTGGCGCGGATAACAAGACTTCCGTCTGCACGGTGTTTGAGGCTGAGTGGCGGACTTATGTTCCGTCGCATGTGGAGATCTGCGGCGGGCCCGGGCAGCCATCCGCGGCGGGCAAAGGGCCCGTCTGTGTTCCGCAGGGGGACCCCAGTACGGGCATTGCCCGGCCGTATGACGCCCTCGCATTGCCCGGGGCCGCCCCCTATTGGTACTTCCGCATATCCGCCGACCGGTTCCTGCGGAATATGGTGCGGGCCATCGTCGGAACCCTGATCGAAGTCGGCCGCGGCAAACGGAGTATTGATGACTTCACCGGGCTGGTTTTGCCGGCCGAAAACGGCAATCCCTCCGCGAAAAGCAAAGGGTCGGGCCGTGTCCCACAAGGGGAACCCGGTCCCGGCATTGCTTTTCCGAAAGCCAATGCCGCCCGGCGGTCCCTGGCCGGCGAATCCGTCCCCGGCCACGCCCTCTTCCTCTCGAAAGTGGAATATTAAACTCGAAGTGTTCCCGGTCCCCCCAAAAAACCAGGGACCGGGCGCAAAAAACGCCAAAAACGTTCCCGGTCCCCCCGAAAAAACAGGGACCGGGAACACCTTCATCAGAATGAGTCTAATTATTCCACCATCCTGGCCTTGAAGATGGCCTTGTGGATGCGGCCTTTGCCGATGAGTGGGGCGTGGGCGGTGTCGGGACCGAAGATTATCGGAGTGCCGGGATCCACCGTGACGGTCTTCTCGATGGGATCATCAAAGAAAAGAATGTCCTTCTTGCGGTCCATTTTGCCATCGGGCTGGGTGCATTCCACGACCGGTTTCACACCGAAAGTCTCTTTTCCGGACAGGGGGATCTGGACGTCGATATATTTGGCGTGTGCCTCCAGACGAGCGGCCTTTTTGGTCTTGAGATCCGCATCCACGATGTTCACCCAAAGGTTCTTGCCGTCAATGACATAGGTGCCCACAGGCAATTCGTTTAGATTGTTGGCCTCGATGAAGTCGAAAGCCTTCTGCACGAAGGGATTCTTGTCATAATAGATATCATCCAAAACCGGCTCCTCAACATAGCCTATAAGCATTTCAAAAGGCACATCAAGCACCTTTGCCGCCTTCCATATCGTGTCGATATTCTTGGTTTTGAACAGGACATTTACGTTCTGCTTGCGTATGCCCATCAGGCGGGCGAACTCCACCTTTTTGATACCCTTTTTCTTGAGGATTTCCTCACCTTTTGTTTCGAAATACAGTGTAGACATATTGCTGATTATTTTGCACAAAAGTAATAATTTTTAATTTCAATAACAAATCTTTTTCGTATATTTGCATCATGGTGCCGGAAGGCCGGGAAGGCTCGGGGCACCGTCGGCAGTTTTACCTGCTACCCGCTTTAGAAATTATTAACTGAAAGACTAGAGGCGTCTATGGGATTATTGTTTTGGCTGGTCACAACCGACCACCTTACCGACAAGATTTGGTTTAAAGATGATGAAGACTTCAAGAAGGGGATGAATATCGTCGCCGTTCTGGCTGCGACCATGAATGTGAAAGTCATTTCCTTCATTTTGATGAGCAACCACGTTCATTTTGTGCTATGGTGCGACAAGGGCCTGGCGGATGAGTTCATCCGGCGATTCAAAAAGTTATACTCCCAGCATTATAGCAAGAAATATGGTCCCTGCGAATTCCTCCGGGGGAATAAGGTGGATGTCAAGCCTCTCGTTATAGGGGATGAGTCCTTTGAAAGAGGGGTTGCTTATGTTCTGATGAACAGTGTGGCTGCGAGAATCTGCTTGTACCCTACCCAGTATCCGTGGGGTACAGGGAACTGCTACTTCAACCCAACACCAGAGTCCGGCACCAGAATGGGAGACTTGAGCGGGAGGGCAAGAATGAGAATACTTGGCAGTAAAACACAAGTTCCAGATGATTTCGTTGTTAATGAGGAAAACTATATCAATCCCTCCTCATATGTGCAAGTGAAATTGGTTGAATCCGTTTTTAAAAACCCTAAAAGGATGCAATGGTTTCTCACAAATTCTTCTAAGGCAAGGCGTCAAAACGAGGCGAATGAGGCCCCGTCATTCACTGACCAACTTCTATCTTCTGCTATTCATGATTTAATGGTTTCTCTTTTCCGAAAAAACAGTATTGAGGAATTGAACGACAGCCAGTGCGCAGGATTATTCCGCCAAATCAGATTCAGGTTTTCTGCCGACCCGGCTCAGATAGCCCGCGTTTCCGGGCAATCATATGAAAAGGTCTGTGATTTACTGGATTCTTTCTAAAGGCAAAGGGGACCTGACCGGGGTGACGCCGGTGTCCCAAAAACATGGACACCGGCATCAAAAACCCCCTATTTTCGCTCCAGGTGTCCATTGAAACGGGACACCGGGAACACCTAGGGGCTGCGGGACGGTAAAAACCAGGCAAAAAGCAACATTTTCTACAAGTGCGCCACGCAGGCACAAAAAACTCCGTTTTTTTGATTATATTTGCATGATATTATAATTTATGGGAATTATGCTCTTTACTTTACTCCAGGCCGACACGCTGAACGCCGTGCAGGCCGCTCCGGTTCCTCAGGAGATGACTTATTCACTTATCGACATGGCCATGAAGGGTGGCTGGATCATGGTAGTCCTGCTTCTCCTCTCGGTAATAGCCATTTACATCTTCGGGAAGAAACTTGTGCAGATCAACCGCGCTGCTAAGGTGGACCGCAATTTCATTGACGACATCCGCGACTACATCCACGACGGCAAAACCAAGTCCGCCATCACCCTCTGCAGCAAGTACGACAATCCCACCGCACGCCTGGTGGAGAAGGGCCTCGAGCGCATCGGACGCCCCCTCAGCGACATCCAGACCGCGGTCGAGAATACCGGAAACCTTGAAGTGGCGCGCCTCGAGAAGGGGCTGCCCATCCTCGCGACCATCGCGGGCGGCGCTCCCATGCTCGGATTCCTCGGCACCGTCATGGGTATGGTGAGGGCTTTCTTCAACATGTCCAACGCCGGCAACAACATCGACATCACCCTCCTCTCCGGAGGTATTTATGAGGCTATGATCACCACCGTCGGCGGTCTGATCGTGGGTATCCTCGCATATTTCGGATACAACTACCTCACCTCCCGCATCTCCGACGTGGTGTTCACCATCGAGAACTCCACCATCGGCTTCATGGACGTGCTGAACGAACCCGAATCTGCCACCACCGTTAAATCTGAAGAGTAATGGCAATCAAGAGAACAACCAGGGCGGACGCTTCGTTCTCGATGTCGAGCATGACCGACATCGTGTTCCTGCTGCTCATCTTCTTCCTGGTGACGTCCACCCTCATCAACCCCAACGCCCTCAAGCTCCTGCTCCCCAAGAGCACCGGCCAGGTGAGCGCCAAGCCCACCGTCAGCGTGAGCATCAAGGACTGGGGCGGCAGCTACACCTACCATATCAACGGTAACGAGTTGGCGGAGAATGATATCGCCCAGGTGGAAGACGACCTCGTAGGCCTCCTCCAGAACGAAGAGGA